>CAMCXW010000034.1 GCA_945883625.1 Spirosoma fluviale | reverse complement strand
CATGCGCAACGGACAGCTGAAAGTTTACATTTAGTTTCTCCGGGGCCTGCAAACTGGAATAAAGCATTGGAATTAACAGAATCATTGCGTCAACTAGACCCCCATGATCCTGTAAAATATGATTTCGCCCTGTATGGAATGGGCATTGAAGAAAAAACGATTTGGCAATGATCATCGAACAAAACGAACAACTGATTTCATTAGTTAATCCGAGCAACCATGCGCGCGTGGAAATTAATCTAGGTGCGGGAGGATTACTGACACGTTACGACGTGGAAGTTAGAAAAGAGCTTTTAAACGTCGTAAAACTGCCCTTTTCTGACCGATACCCCTTAGAATCTAACCCATATCATCCTTCGGCTTGGTTAAGTCCTTGGGTAAACCGTGTTCGAAATGGAAATTATTCTTTTGAAGGCCGAAATTATCAGTTGGCCATCAATGAACCAGATTTAGGCAATGCGATCCACGGTTTAGTAGCGCGAATCCCATTCATTTTAACAGCTTCAAAGGCAACGGAAAATGAGGCCTCGATTCGAATTAGTCATGTTAATGAAGGCGCTGTAAAAGGCTACCCCTTCCCATTTCAATTTTCAATCGAGTATACCTTTGAAAAAAGTGGTGGATTGCGGGTCAATTTACATGCTAAAAATACAGGGTCAACTAATATGCCATTTGCGTGCGGTTGGCATCCATATTTCGGTTTTCCAGATACGTTATTGGATAAACTCGAAGTGAAATTTGCTTCAAAATCGCGCTTTCGCTCTGATTCACAAATGATTCCCATGCACGAAGAAGCGTTTGATCGATCCGAACCGATTGCTTTAGCGACAGAAAAACCAGATCATGTATTTCGCTTAAAACCCATGGAAAAACATGTAACTGAATTATATGATAACCAACGAGAAATCAGCCTATACCTAGAACAATCTAGTTTAGAATTCCCGTTTCTAGTGGTATTCGCAATCGAAGATCAAAACGCTATAGCGATTGAACCAATGACTGCCAATACCGACGCATATAATACCGGTGATGGCTTACTCGTTTTGACTCCCGACGCCCAATTCGACGCAGAAGTTTATTTATGGGTAGGAAAAGGACGCCAAGCAGTGCGGTAGGCCAAATCATTTTTGTACATTTGTCGACATGAAATCACTTTTTACATTCATTTTTTGCATTCTTTTTGCCTCAGGCCAACTGTTTGGTATGGTTAAAGCGGATAGTTTGGCACAACAATGGAAAAAGGATTTTAATACGGGTATTAACCTAAATCAATCCAGCTTTAGTGATAACTGGAAAGGAGGAGGTTCAAATACCTTTGCGATTGGTTGGTTTTTAAATCATTCCGCTAAAGTTGTCAATAAAAATTGGCGATTAAATAGTGATCTAAATCTGCAAGTAGGATTTTTACAAAACAGAACGCAATCACTCAGAAAGAACGTCGACCGTATATTTTACGAGTTTAAAGCTGGTTACCGCATAAGTCCCAAATGGGATTTTTATGGTTCGACCAACTTTCAATCCCAATTTTTCAAAGGTATTGAGTACAGCAAAAAGAATAAATTAGGGTTTCCCATAGATTCACTCGTTTCAAATATCTTTGCACCAGCCTATTTGACGACTTCGATGGGCTTGGAATACCATCCGCAAAAATCATTTTACACACGAATCGGTATTGGAAGTTTACGCCAAACGTTTGTCTTCGATGAGCGTATTTCACGCGCGGGATTGTATGGATTGGAGCGTCCAGGAGATAATATTAGAAATCAATTCGTCTTTCAATATTTAATGAACGTAGAGAAAGAAATTTTTCAGAACATAAATATGAAGGCTCGTTATTCAGCGCTTATAGACTATTTCAGACTTGGGAAAACGGATGGAATTGTACACAGACTGGATGCCAACTTTACCATGAAGGTGAATAAATATGTGTCAACAAACCTACAAGCTGTTCTTTTCCGAGATTATGACCAAGATCCCAATTGGCAATTTTCGCAAATTTTAGCCATGGGCGTGTTATACCGGTTGGGTAATTAAGTAGTTGAGCGCCGGCGTGCCTGCATGCGTTCATGTAACATTTGAATAATTCCATCTTTCAAACCGAGGTCAGGAACAAAGATTGTTTCACATCCTGCTAAGTTCATCGCTAATAAATAGATCGATGCCGCCGGCACAATAACATCCGCGCGATCCGTATTTAAACGCAATTTATTCACACGTTCTTCATAACTGTAAGAGCCAACAAAATCAGCTATCCGCTTCAATTCCTCAAAATTCATTGTTTTTTGCTCGTCTACCTGCGTCGATAAGTTGTACAACTTACTGATATTTCCACCAGTACCAACAGCATATACCGGACCGGAAATAGTGCTTTTTTGAAGGCTAATCCACTGCTGCATTTTCTCCCAATCTCCCGCTTTCTCCTTGCCCTCCAGCAATCGTACAGATCCGATCTTGAAGGATTTGGTTGCAAATTTTTCTTGATTTCGGTAAAAATTCAGCTCCGTTGAACCACCACCAACATCAATATGCAAGTAATTTTTTTTCGGATTTAGCGATTTCACAACGACATCATTGATGAGCTCCGCCTCGCGCGTTCCGTCAATCAATTGAATTTTCATGTCCAAAATCTTATGGACGCGTGTAATAATTTCAGCTGAATTAGTAGCCTCACGCATCGCTGAGGTAGCACAAATGGCATAATCCTGTACCTCATGCAAATCCATTAATAACTTGTAAGCGTGCATTAATTTAAAAATTCGCACCTCCGATTCAGGACTAATAGCCCCGTCGGTGAACACATCATGCCCCAAACGAAGCGCGAATCGAACATATTCTACACGCTTAAAACTGATCATCCCCTCATTGTCGAGCACAGATGATATCTGAAGACGTGCGGCGTTTGAACCTATGTCGATAGCAGCGAATTTCATTAGTTTACTATAGGTTTATGTAAATAAAAGCCATTGGCGCCGGGATCGAAATCAACCTCAGTGCCTACGACAAATAACATTTGGCGTTTGTCGATGACCACCGGTATTTCAGCAATCAGGTATTGGTCATCAAATTCCGATTTTTGATCAAACCCTAAAACATAGGTTCCACCGCAAGCTCCACCTCGCATACCTATGCGAACATATGGCTCTGGCATAGAACCATTTTCAATGATGCTACGTAAATTTTCACGTGCAGAATCAGTAAAAGTAACGGGTGAATTATTTGACATACAAAAACGATTGCCTGCGCAAAAATAGTTAAATTTAGCCTGCTATTTCACGAATGAGTGGTTAACAAATTTTAATTTTTACACACACAATAATTCGGACACAAACAAGTTAAGGTTAAAAACGCAACGATGATTTATTCCATTCTTTGGGCAGACGACGAAATCGACTTACTTACTCCCTACATTATATTCCTTGAAAATAAGGGCTATCAAGTTACTTCGGTCAATTCAGGTGCAGATGCGCTTGATTTAGTCAATACACAAAAATTCGATGTCTTGTTTTTGGATGAAAACATGCCTGGTATGTCGGGCCTCGAAGTCTTAATTGCCATAAAAAAAATACGTCCTAACCTCCCGGTTATCATGATTACGAAGTCAGAAGAGGAGGAATTAATGGAAGATGCGATTGGATCAAAAATTGCGGATTACCTCATAAAGCCACTAAATCCAAATCAATTATTACTTTCTGTCAAGCGAATTTTTGACAAGAAGCGCTTAGAGGAGGAGAAGACGAATTTAAGTTACCAGCAAGAATTTAGGGAATTATCGATGCGTTACCAAGACCGATTAAACGCCGAAGAATGGGCTGATATTTATAAGAAACTAACGTATTGGGAATTAGAAATTGATCAAACTGAAAACAAATCCATGTCGGAGGTTTTAATCAATCAAAAATCGGAGGCGAATGTTCACTTTTCAAAATTCATTGAAAATTCATACGAAAATTGGCTCCAGCGTCCGGATGCGAATACGCCCGTTTTGTCGCATTTGATGATGCGTAAATTTGTGTTTCCCCGGATCAATGACAAATCGCCCTTATTCTTTATTTTGATTGATAACCTACGTTACGATCAATGGAAAACACTCGAGATATTTATACAGGAGTACTTCCAGATGGAAGAGGAGAAAACCTATTATTCTATATTACCTACCACAACGGCCTATGCCCGAAATTCCATTTTTGCGGGAATGATGCCATCCGAAATCCATAAAAATTATCCGGATAAATGGGTGTTTGATTTAGGAGATTCTGAAGATGAAGAGGGATACAATAAACATGAGGAATTTTATTTAAATGAACAATTGAAGCGTTTACGTATTCCGGCAAAAGCTTCTTATCATAAGATTATCCATCAATACCAAGGAAAGCAGTTGGTGGACAACTTCAACAAACTACTCACTAACCAGCTAAATGTAATCGTTTATAACTTTGTAGATATGCTCTCGCATGCGCGTACAGACATGGCGATGATCAAAGAATTAGCTCCGGACGAATCTGCTTACCGAAGTTTAACGGCTAGTTGGTTCCAGCATTCCCCCCTCTTCGATCTACTAAAACGTATTTCGGATAAAAAGGGCCGGGTAATTATCACAACAGATCATGGTATGATTCGGGTACAAAATCCAATTAAAATCATCGGAGATCGAAGCACGAATACCAACTTGCGTTACAAACAGGGAAAGAATTTGAATTGGGATCCGTCGAATAAAATGTTTGTAAGCCGTAAGCCAGAGCAGTTATTTCTACCGAAGCCAAATATGTCTACAACTTATGTGTTCGCGAAAGATGATCACATGTTTGCCTACCCAAATAACTACAATCAATACGTAAACCATTACCGAAATACATTCCAACATGGAGGCATTTCGTTAGAAGAATGCATTATACCAGTTGCTTATTTAGTGGGAAAATAACTTAGATTGCTGCAGTTGGTTCGATTTTACCACCTTCGCACTTCAAAAATTTACCCGGCACCTGACGCATGGTGTTGTAATCATGGCTTGCCATAATAATGGCCGTTCCTTGCGCAGTCAACTCTTTGAATAACTGCATAATTTCTAAGGAGACCTCGGGATCCAAATGGCCCGTTGGCTCATCCGCCAACAACAACAAGGGATTATTCAAGATAGCGCGTGCAATACAGATTCGTTGCTGCTCACCACCTGACAACTTATGGACACGTTTGTGAATAGAATTAGACATGCCTACACGAGAAAGCACATTTTCGATTAACGATTTAATTTCTGCTTGATCCGTATGGCCAGTAGCTTCTAGAACAAAAGATAGATTTTTTTCTACGTTCCGATCGGTCAGTAAATGAAAATCCTGAAAGACAAACCCTAATTTGCGACGCAAAAATGGAATATCCTTGCGTTTGATGGTTGCTAAATCATAGCCGACAACCTTAGCTTGTCCCTCATCGATGGGTAATTCAGCGAAGATTGATTTAAAAAAAGTACTTTTCCCGCTTCCTGTACGTCCAATCAAATAATAAAATTCACCTGCCTCAACTGAAAGATTGATATCTGTTAAGGTCGGGATCCCCTCTTGGGAAATACTTACATGCTCAAAAGACAGGATGGACATAAAATTATTGGTTTACTTTGGCGTGATCAGCTAAAAAAGTAGCTAGACCCGAATCAGTCAAGGGGTGTTTTGATAAAGCTAAAATGGCTGATAATGGTCCAGTCATGACATCTGCAGCTGCTTCAGCACATTTGATGATGTGCATTGGGTGGCGAACTGAGGCTGCAAGAATTTGTGTATCAAATTCGTAATTATCATAAATCAAGCGAATTTGCTCGATCAACTCAATACCGTCAAATGAAATATCATCTAAGCGTCCAATGAATGGAGAAACGTAAGTTGCGCCAGCTTTGGCAGCTAAAAGAGCTTGGCCTGCTGAGAACACCAACGTACAATTTGTTTTAATACCGCGATCTGAGAAATATTTCAAGGCTTTGATACCTTCTTTGATCATGGGGATTTTAACAACTATTTTTTCGTCAAGTTCAGCTAATTCCTCGCCTTCACGAATCATACCATCATAGTCTGTTGCAATAACTTCCGCAGAAACATCGCCATCTACGATATCGCAAATGGCCTTATAGTGACGTAAAACATTATCTTTTCCACGAATACCTTCTTTTGCCATTAATGATGGATTGGTTGTTACACCATCCAAAACCCCAAGATCTTGGGCTTCCTTAATTTGTGCCAAATTTGCTGTATCAATAAAAAATTTCATGCTTGTACGATTTAGATGAACAAAAAAATGGCAAATTCACCGCTACGACCTACCTACCCTTGCTTCGATCAAGACCTGGGGGATTCAGAGGGAGCTGGTAATTTGCCACTGCAAAGATGCGACAATCACCGCTTTTTTCAAAAATATATGCCAATAATTTCCAATTTGACAGTAACTTTATTCACTATTAAAAAAATATGCGATTTACCTATTTCATCCTATTCAGTCTACTTACCTTATCCTGTTCTTCAGATGCAGATTCTTGGCTTGAGGAAGCCAAAAAACGGCTAAAAGCAGGAGAAACTGTTTCAGCCAAAGAAGCCATCAAAAAGGCAATCGAAAAAAATCCTGGTTTAGCTGAGGCCTACAACCTACAAGGAGTAATTCTGTTTCAAGAAAAAGATTTAGCTGGTGCAGAAATACAATACCGAAAGGCAATTGAATTAAAACCGTCTTTGGTGCAGGCCCAACTGAATCTAAGTGCCTTATTAATGGAAAATGGGAAATGGAAAGAGGCATTTTTACAAACGGACGAAGCCGTTAAGCTTCAACCTGATTCCAGTGCAGGATATTTACAACGTGGAATTGTTTTAGCCGCCTTGGGGAAACCTACTGAGGCGAAAGCAGATTTTACACGTTGTCTGCAGATTACACCCACAGAAATAAATGCCCGCTATAATCGAGGTAATATCTATTTTCAAGAATTAAATTACACCGAAGCCATCCGAGATTTTGAGGCGAGTGTCACAACCAATACAGAATTTGCAAAGGGGTATTATGCATTGGGGCTTTCGTATTATTATGTTAAAGAAAAGGATAAATCTTGTTTAGCGCTCCAACAAGCCAAAAAATTAAAATATCCGGGGGCATCACAAGCCGTCAAAAACTTATGTAACGAATAAATAAATCGATCATGAAGCAACCCTTATTTATTGCTGGAATTCTGTTTACAGTAATTTTTACACTCTTTTCATACTGGCAATTAAATGACCCAGATCCGATTCTTTGGGTTCCTGTTTATGGCTCAGCAGTGTATGTTTCAATTCAAGCCGTTCGTGGAAAAGTTAATCGTGAATTGATAAGCATTCTTTTTATATTAAGCCTGATGGCTGGTATTCAACTTTGGAGCGAAATGACCGCCTGGGAAGGATTTATGACGGATGGTCTAGCAATGAAGACGATTAACCAAGAATTAGCACGTGAGGCTGTGGGTCTGTGGATCTGTTCATTCGCTCTTGCTATATTATACAGCTTAGATAAACTAAAAAAACATGCTTGATCTCGGCTTAAATTCTGCCATTTTACCTGACTTGACCTTAGAGCAAGTTCTTGATTATGCACATCGGGCTCAATTTGCCTGCGTCGAAGTGATGTGCTGGCCCTCCACAAACGCGGATACCCGCAGATATGCTGGGGTTTCTCACATTGCAGTAGACAAATTGGATTCACTTGGACTTTTAAATTTAAAGACCTATTTGAAACAACATCCAGTAAAAATCTCAGCATTAGGCTATTATCCGAATCCCATGGATCCAGATGACCAACAAGCAGCTTTTTATCGGGAGCACATTAAAAAGGTAATTCACGCAGCCGCAGTATTAGAAATCCCAGTTGTCAATACGTTTGTTGGCCGCGATTACACAAAAAATGTGGCATCAAACATCACAAAATTCTCAGAAGTATGGCCCGAGATTATTGCTTTAGCTGATTCCTTAAATATAAAGATAGGAATTGAAAATTGCCCCATGTTTTTCACCGACGATGAGTGGCCGGGAGGCAAAAATCTAATGACAACACCCAAAATTTGGGATCAATTATTCAGCATTATCCCATCAGCAAATTTTGGATTGAATTATGACCCGTCGCACATGGTTTGGCAGCAGATGGATTATTTATTCCCAATTCATCACTATGCAGATCGATTGCACCACATTCATTTAAAAGATGTAAAAGTGTATCCGGATAAATTAAATCGGGTAGGCATTCTTGCCAATCCATTGGAATACCATTCGCCCAAAATACCCGGATTAGGTGACATCCATTGGGGAAAATTCATTTCTGCCTTACACGATGTACGCTACCGTGGGCCCATCGTGATTGAAGTGGAAGATAAGGCCTTTGAGGGATCTGCTGAAGATATTAACAAGGCAATTCAAGCGGCCAGAAACCACATCAATACTTTTTTACCTTAATCAAAAACGGGAGCCAAATGGCTCCCGTTTTTGATTTTATTTACTTGGCCTTTTAAACAAGCTCGGATCTACGGGGACATTTAATTCCACCGATGTTGTATCCACTTGCATCATGCCGCCCATTGGGCTTGCCGCCTCAACTGTAAAAGGAAAAAATAAACCATCCACAGCTTTATAGTTTGAATAATTTACTTCTGTATCCACCGACTGACCATTCGCCTGAACTTTAGAAATTGTCTTAACGATGTAATACGTGGAGGAAGAAACGTAAACTTGAGAATCCTCTCCTCCCGCCTTAGATACTTTTAATAAAAACACATCCGCGCCATCTAATTTCTCTTTACTAACAAGTTCAATAGTAGCTCCCGTATTTTTCGCTTGAATCAAAGCTGAACCTAAACTCTTCTGTGATCCAGCTAATTTCACTTGCTCCCTTGGCATATCTTCTGGCTCACCCGTTCCGCCCATCATCGCTGGACGAATCATCCATCCTGAATTTTCATCCACTACGGTAATGATTTTGTTGCCCATTACTTCCACTTCGGTCCGAAATGCTTTGCCAACGGCCATCGAAGTTTTTGATTCGATATCCATTCCTTGAACACTAAATTTATTTTTGACAACGGCAGATTTAACTGCTGCCCATTTTTCAGAACTTCCCATAGCCGCTTCATGCTTAGCTAAAACCTCCTCCGTACTTTGACCAAAGGCAATCGCAGAACTTAAAAGCAGTAAGCCAGCGAACACGTGTGTAAAAATTTTTTTCATCTTTTTATTTTTTTTGAAAGGTAAATAAATATCTGATTTGAATTCGCAAATCATACAAATTTATCAGTTTACTGATTATTTTTTGGAATTGATCGCATGATGATACCCCAAGCTACAAGTCCTACGATTCCTGCCGCAAAAAATGCCGCACCAGGAAAATTATGTTCTCTCATAGTGAAATAGGCAAATAAATTAGACGCAAACAATGGGCCTAAAATTGTCGTAATGGACTGCAAACTGGTTAATCCTCCTTGAAGTTCACCTTGCTCGTTGGCCCCCACCTGCTTCGTAATTAAACTTTGCAACGCAGGTCCAGCTAATCCACCCAACCCAAATGGAATCATAAATGCATACATCATCCAAGATTCTGAGGCGAAAGCAAATAATAAAAAACCTATAGCCCACAATAATAAACCATAGGAAATCGCTTTGCGCTCCCCTATTTTTGGCGTAATTACACGCGTCAAACCACCTTGTACGACGGCAACGATTAGGCCCACAAAAGCTAATGAATATCCCACCTCGTCAGGAGTCCAGTCAAATACTTTCATCGTAAAATACGACCAGGTACTCGGATGCGCCTGACTGGCTAATTGCACACAAAAATAACCTCCTACCAAACCAAGTACCATCGGATGGTACTTCGACATGTGTTTCAGCGAACCAAAAGGATTAGCTCTTTTCCAATTGAATGGTCGGCGATTCGCCAACGAAAGTGATTCAGGTAACACAAAATAGCCATAAAGCGCATTGACCATCGTCAAACCTGCAGACGCATAAAAAGGTAAATGAATATCTATATTACCTAAAAATCCACCCACAGCGGGGCCAACAATAAACCCGAGACCAAACGCGGCTCCCACCATACCAAAGTTTTTGGCACGGTTCTCATCCGTAGAAACATCAGCGATATAGGCCTGTGCAGTCGTAAAACTAGCTCCCGTAATCCCAGCTAAAATGCGCCCCACAAACAACCAAGTAATGTTAGGCGCATTTGCTAGCAGTAAGTAATCCAATGAAAAACCAAAAAGAGACGCCAGAATAATTGGCCTACGTCCAAACTGATCAGAAAGTCCGCCCAAGATTGGCGAAAATACAAATTGCATAATAGCGTAGGAGGCCATTAGCCAACCCGAATATTGGGAGGCAATACTTAAATCACCCCCCGTAAATCCTCGAATTAATGTGGGCATCATCGGAACGATAATTCCAATTCCCATCACATCAATTACTAACGTAACAAATATAAACCCAATCGCTGCGCTTCGCTTCTTCTGTAACATGCATGTAAATTTGGACGCAATTTACTAAAATTGATAGGCAATTTTAGCCTGAAGAAAATCTTTACTTATTTGTGCGCATTGCTTAGGAGTCTTGGCTTTATCAGGAACACCATCTAATTCTACAATGGTCCAGCCGGCAAACTTAATTTTGTCTAATGCGGCGAAAACACCCACTAAATCTACGTTTCCTTGCCCTAATTCCACAAATTTATACGATTTAGGATTTGCATTACCTGTAATTGGACATTCAACATCCTTTACGTGAAGACTATGCAATACCTTTTTGTATTTAATTACAGCCTCCGCAGGTTTGCCTCCTCCTTGGTGATAATGTGCTACATCTAATAAGAGGCGAACATACTTTGGATCCATCGCTTGAACTAAGGCATCCACTTCCTCCGGCGTTTCGCCATATTGATTCATGTGGTTATGATACGTGGCTTGTATACCAATCTCTTTTGTTAATGCGCCAATTTCATTCATAGCTACTCCCAAACGCGCTAACTCATCGGCGGTTGGCGGCACATTATTTTTACGTAAACTATTCGTTAATTGAATAGATGTACCTCCCAAGGCTTTGACAAAACGTGCGTGATTCAAGTGCATCGCGGCATTTGCCTCTTTTTTTGCTGGGTCTATCTCCACATTGCCACTCGAGAACATGACTAAAGAAAGTCCTTTGGCATCTAGCAAAGCTTTCAATTCAGCAGGATTATCCTTGTATTTCGGATACGTATTCGCGCGCAATTGAATGCCCTTGTAACCTAATTCCGCTAATTCTTCAATAGCCTGTTCATCTTTCCCACCCCATGTAATGGCTGAATAGCCCATACGGTAGGTTTTGGATTTGGCAGTAGGGACAAATGCAGCGAATGCCAAAAGTGAATTTTGCGCAATAAATCGACGACGTGAAAGCATAAATAAGAGGTTAGACGTTGGACGCTAGACATTAGACGCTAGACATCAAACTTGAGTGATTAAATAGGTTTATCAAAACAACAAAAAAAATTAGACAGAAAAAAGTGAAATCTACATCAGTCACTAGTCATCAGTCACTAGTCTTCAGTTACTTTTTGTTTTAATAATTCTTATGTAATATTTTTTGCTGATGACTAGCGACTAGTGACTGACGACTAATTACCTACTTGCCTTCAAATACCCCGCCAAGTCCGCCAAATGATCCGTTCCGATGTAATCCACACCTAAGTCCAACAACGTTTGATAAGCAATCATCGTATCTGGAGTCGCCCATAAACGAAGTTTGCGTCCCGCAGCATGCACCCGATCAACATAAACTTGCAATTTTTCACGCAGTGCCGGGGCCATAGGCACATTGCCACTCCATACTCCAAACTTGTAAAATGCCTCACTCTCTAGCTCCACATGCGATGCTAAAAAACTTGGCACCGGTTCATTCGACCGACCGTCAAACGTAATCCAATTTGGATATTTGACATAATCAGCCACTTTAGGGCGATTACCCGATATGACAATGCGTAATTTATTCTTTAGAATTAAATCCTTATGCGGCTCCAATGCCTTGATAATTAATGGCAACGTAGAGTCCGAAGAAGTCTTGCAATCAATCAAAAATTGGTGGAAATTTCCCACCTTTCCCGATTTTAACACCTGGATAATTGGCTCCAAATACAGATTCTGTAAGGTCCTAGACGCCTTCAAATCCTTCACATCATGGGCAACCAATAATTGTCCATTCACCGCATACACATCCGATTCAATCGAACCAAATCCCAAAGAAAAGGCCTCATAAAATGGTTTTTCATGCTCATAATCATTATGTGCATGTGCCTTGGAAACCACCGTCTGCGCCCACATTCCTGTCGAACACAAAAGCAAAAACAAAATCGCTACTTTTTTCATCTTACGGTTTCATGTAGTCACCCGACACAATCCGTGTCTTCGGATCCGTCGGACGGTTATAGATATACGCATACGTAGTTATCTTCTTTCCCTTCAACGTTACCTCGACTTGCTCCCGAATAAATAGACTTTCCTCCGGACGATCCGTTTCATATTCTTCATATTCATCTAACACGTTCAACAGCTTGACGGTATTTGATAACAAATACAATTCGCCTACTACTTTATCAGCCGGATTTGCTGAAGGAATAATGCCTGGATATTCAGCCACTTGGAACATTTGACCCTGATAACTCGCCATACCCACATAATCCGAATTTCGCGCAATTAAACGATGTAAATCATTTCCGCAATCGCGACGCAAGGTTCCATAAACGAAAATGTATTCCTCCACATCGGGCTCTGGCAACTTCGCCTCTTCCAACGTCAATACCAAATCTTCTTGTTCAACGACCGTCCCCTCATTCAGCACCACGTTCCCAATGATACCTTCAAACGGTGCCGAAACAATCGACTCCATTTTCATCGCCTCAATGATATACAACGGTGCATTTTTCTTCACTTCCTCCCCCGGCTTCACTAAAATACGACTTAAACGCCCTTGCAATGGAGCGCCAATGTCACCTTTTCCAGTCGCTTTCGCATGTTGCGCACGCTCAACCTTAATATTCTTATCTAGTATTTTCAAACGACGCGCCTGACCATTCAAATCAAATGTGATATTTCGTAAACCAGATTCATCTGGGTCCGACATATATAAGTACTTGACAATGATCGTCTTACCTGGCTCAATCGTAATCATAATCTCCTCATCCTGCTTTAAACCATAGAAGAAAGCCGGCGTAGGCATCATCGTCAAATCACCATAAAGTGCTTGATTCTTATAGAAATCTTCATACACTTTGGGATACATTTTGTACGATAAATAATCGTAGAATCCACCTTCATGATCCGGAAATTTCACTTTGAAATTCGCATAATCCGTATCAAAATCAATCGGATCTAAGTGATCATTCGGTCGGCCTTCATAAGGCACCTCACCCTTCAACACAATCTCTTGCAACTGTTTCGGGAATCCTTGATACGGCTGACCCAAACCACCCTTAAAGAAATCTTTCACCGATTCTGGGAAAGATAAGGTCGAACCTTTGGCATAGACATCCTCCGCAGTCAAACTATTCGCGGTCATAAATATGGCCATATCTCCCACCACCTTAGACGATGGCGTCACCTTCACAATATCACCAAACAAATTATTCGCCTCCGAGTAATTCGACTTCAATAGTTCAAATTTATCCCCCACACCCAACGCGATCGCCTGACCACGTAAGTTGGTGTACTGCCCACCCGGAATCTCATTATTATACACCTCAGCCGTCCCAGCTTTCAATTCAGATTCAAACGGAAAGTACATCGCACGCACTGCCTCCCAATAATTCGAATATTGATTCAGCTTATTCAAATCCAATTTTGGATCTTTTTCGTGGCCTTTCAGCATGGCCACCAACGAGTTTAAGTTGGGCTGCGAAGTTAATCCCGACATCGAACCGATAGCCCCATCAACCACATCTACTCCCGCATCAATCGCCTTCAAATACGTAGCCGATTGAACAGAAGAAGTATCATGCGTGTGCAAGTGAATGGGAATATCGACCGCCTTTCGCAGTGCAGCCACCAATTTCTCCGCTTGGAACGGGCGTAAAAGACCTGCCATGTCTTTGATACAAAGTATATGTGCGCCTTCATCTTCCAGTTGGCGCGCCATATCCACATAATATTGCAGGTTGTATTTTTGATTCGTAAATACATCCCCTGTATAGCAAATCGAAACTTCCGCTAAACCAGGCGTACGCTCACGCACCGCACGTATCGACACCTTCATCGCCTCGATCCAGTTTAACGAATCGAAAATTCGAAAAACATCAATACCCGCTTCAGAGGATTTCTCCACAAACTTCTCAATTAAATTATCTGGATAGGCTGAATATCCCACGGCATTGGATCCTCTAAATAACATCTGCAAAAGCATATTCGGCATCGCCTCTCTAAACTCTTCCAAACGCTTCCAAGGAGATTCCTGCAAGAAACGCATCGCCACATCAAACGTCGCGCCACCCCAAACTTCCATTGAGAATAAATTCGGGAAAGATTTGGCGAAGCCAGAGGCGACGGCCAACATATCTTGGGTCCGTACGCGGGTAGCCAATAAAGATTGGTGCCCATCGCGGAAGGTCGTATCGGTAAATAAAACTTGCTTGGTGTCACGAATGTGCTTAGCAAATTTCTCTGGGCCGAGCTCCATCAATAACTGCTTGTATCCAGCTGGATATTCAGCAACATCCGAAATAATCGGAATGATTGGTTGGCGAAATGGAGCACTAGGCTTCACTTTAACATCCGGATTTCCGTTCACAATGACCTCGCCAAGGTATCGAAGTGCCTTTGTTGAACGATCACGGGTAGGTTTAAAATTGAATAATTCGGGATGATTCGCGATAAATGGAACTGTACAATGTCCCTCTTGGAACACGGGATGAGTAATCACATTCCGCAAAAATGGAATATTGGTCTTCACCCCACGAATACGGAATTCCGTCAATGCCCGATTTAAGCGTTCCGCAGCACCACGAAGTGTACGGCCTTTGGCAGAAATCTTCACCAACATTGAATCGAAATAAGGCGAAATTTTCACCCCGGGATAGGACGAACCCTCATCTAAACGAATACCAAAACCAGCTGCATTTCGATAGGCAATAATCGTACCAAAATCAGGCTTAAATCCATTAGCTGGATCTTCTGTCGTAATCCGACACTGAATCGCAAAGCCATTTAACGGAATTTTTTCTTGCGATTGAATGAAAATACCCGGATCAGATAACTTATAATTTTGGGCAATTAATATCTGCGTTCGAACTATATCAATCCCCGTCACCTCTTCCGTAATCGTGTGCTCCACCTGAATACGCGGATTCACCTCAATAAAGTAGATATTTTCATCCTTGTCTACCAAGAATTCAACCGTACCCGCATTGTAATAATTAACCGCCTTACCAATTGATAACGCGTATTGATATAATTTTTGCTTCGTTTCTTCCTTTAAACCAAACGAAGGTGCCACCTCCACAACCTTTTGAAAACGCCGTTGGACCGAACAATCCCGCTCATATAAATGAACTAAGTTGCCATGCTGGTCGCCCAACAACTGCACCTCAATGTGCTTTGGCTCGTGTATAAATTTCTCAATAAATAAAGTATCGTCACCAAAGGCATTTTTGGCCTCATTTTTAGCTTCTGAATGTGCTTTTTCTAATTCTGCCTCGGAGTAAACCACCCGCATCCCACGACCACCACCACCGGCAACAGCTTTCACCATGACAGGGAAAGTAATGCGACGCGCTTCGGAAAGGGCGTTTTCGTACACCGACATATCTCCTTTCGAATCAAGAATCATCGGTACATTAGCTTTTAGTGCGGCAACTTTGGCTGCTACTTTATCACCGAGCGCATCCATGGCTTCTGGAGAAGGGCCAACGAATACAATGCCTTCTTCTCGGCACCGACGCGCCAAAACTACGTTTTCAGATAAGAAACCGTATCCCGGATGAATCGCATCAATTTTCTTGGATTTACATAACGAAATCAATCCTTCGATATCTAAATAAGGCTTAAGTGGTTCATTCTCTTTCCCGATTTGATAAGCCTCATCCGCCTTGTAACGGTGAAGTGAATAACGATCTTCAAAGGTGTAAACGGCAACGGTTCTGATTCCTAACTCAGACGCAGCACGCATGATACGAATAGCGATCTCACCGCGATTCGCGATCAGTAGGCTGTTGATTTTCTTAACGTAAGATTTGGGCATTCGAATAGATTTAATGCAGTCTAACAAAAATGATAAAAATATTGGGATTTCAATATCGCTGACAATACAAAATTTGGCAAATATTGAAATTTTACAATTATTATTGGGTTCGATACTAAAAAATAAGAGGTTTAAAAAAATCCTATTTCCTTCATTTGAAAATTGTTAACTTGCGAACCCTAATTTGACCTAACATTCATGAGCGCAACGAAACCTTTTATTGGCATCACCCTTGGAGATTATAATGGCATCGGTCCGGAGGTCATTCTCAAAGCTTTGGGTAGCCAGCGCATATTGAAATGGTGTACGCCAGTCATTTATGGTTCCAAAAAGGTTCTCGAATTCACGCGTAAGCAATTGGAATTACCCGAATGGTCAATCACTGAAATTAAGGATTTAAGTGAGGCAGGTTCCGACCAAAGCTATGTAATAACTTGTTGGGACGACACAAACACCCTAGTCGAATCTGGAAAAGTGACTCCTGAGGCCGGAAAAGCAGCTTTTTCGTGCTTGGATCGCGCGGCTAAAGACCTTGATTCGGGTGTTCTTTCAGCGATTGTTACGGCGCCCATCAACAAGCATAATATCCAATCGGAGGACTTTAATTTCCCTGGACATACCGAATATTTAACCGAACGTTTCGAGGCTAAATCATCCCTGATGATGCTCGTTAGCGACGAATTACGCGTAGGCGTTGCCACAGGACACTTGCCACTTTTAGAGGTAAGCAAAGCACTCAGCAAAGAACTCATCCGAGAAAAAATCACTACTTTTTTACAAAGTTTACGCGAAGATTTCGCGATTGAAAAACCTAAATTAGCTGTATTGGGATTGAATCCACATGCGGGTGAGGCAGGGCTATTGGGCCAGGAAGAATTAGAAATAATTCAACCGGTCATCGATGAATTTAGAAGCAAAGGCAACCTGGTTTTTGGTCCTTATCCGGCGGATGGATTCTTCGGAAAAGCGCAATTCAAGGAATTTGATGGGGTTTTGGGCATGTACCACGACCAAGGGTTAATTCCATTCAAATACATCGCGTTCGAAACAGGCGTTAACTTCACAGCAGGTTTACCGATCATCCGCACGTCACCTGACCATGGAACCGCCTACGATATCGCAGGAAAAAATGAAGCTGATCCAAGCTCATTCTTGCATGCCTTCTTTTTGGCCATCGATTTAATTAAAAACAGAATGAACGCATAGTATGGCGAAACGCGTCTTAATCATCGATGAGGTACACCCTTCCCTAGCGAAGGAGTTGCGCGCATTGGGTTTTGAAGTTGATGAAAAGCCCTATTTAAGCGCGTCTGAAGTTGACATTCACGGATATCAAGGACTCGTATTACGTTCTAAATTGCTTCTAACAGCCGAATTTATAGCTACTGGATCTTTGGAATTCATTGCACGAGCAGGCGCCGGACTGGACTTAATCGACCTGGATTATTGCGAATCCCAACATATAGCCGTATTCAGTGCCAATGAAGGCAATCGGGATGCCGTGGGCGAACATGTGATTGGCCAATTACTAAGTATCGCACGAAAAATAAATACGGCAGATTCAGAAGTACGCGCAGGAAACTGGAATCGCGAAGGAAATCGCGGTTGGGAATTACAAGGTAAAACCATTGGAATCATAGGCTACGGCAATATGGGCCAAAGCCTCGCTAAAAAACTACAAGGTTTTGATATGCAAATTATGGCTTATGATAAATATGCCCCGGCTACGCATAGGTTGGAGGACATATTTGAGCGGGCCGACATACTTTCGCTGCATATTCCTTTAACCGAAGAAACACGTGAAATGGTGGACCTCGAGTTTATCTCAAAATTTAAAAAACCAATCATCCTGATGAATAGCTCGCGCGGCGCCATTTGTTCATTGGACGCTATTTTAGCTGGATTGCAATCAGGCCAACTAATTGGACTGGCCTTTGACGTATTACCTAACGAGCAAGTTGCGAGGTGGTCGGACGCGGAAAAGGGCCGTTTTAGAGCTATTTCAGCCTTTCCACAAACTATTTTCAGTCCGCACGTTGCCGGCTGGACCCGCGAAAGTTATTGGAAAATAAATGACGCACTCATTGAAAAAATTAAAGCCTTTTATCAGCTATGAATTACCCCGAAAATATTGCTGAAAAATTAGGTTTTGACCACATACAGCGAGACATCTCGCAGGCTTGCCTCAGCCCTATGGGAGCTGAATTTGCAGCCAAAATGAAATTTTCTACCCGCCATTCAGTCGTTACATCTTGGGTTACCCAAGTACATGAGATGAAACAAATCATGGCGGAACATGGTGGCGAATGGCCCCAACAAGATTATTACGATTTACGTGCTTGGTTTGCGCCTTTAAGTTTAGAAGGACATTATTTGACGCCAGAAGATTGGCGAGATTGGCACCGTGGACTGGATATTTTAGTGCAGATGATTCGCTTTTTTACGAATCTCGATGCGGATAAATTCCCTGAAATCAAGCGCATAACCCAACAATACCAAGCGAAGGAAACAGAGATGGAATTAGATTTCCGTCAAATTATTCCGCTTATCCAAGAGCTTGACCGCGTATTTGACGTGAATGGTCAAATCAAAGAAACGGCCTCTCCTGCTTTGGGTGATTTACGTCGGAAACGTTTTGCGGAAGAACAAAGTCTGCGTAAAAAATTAGATTCGTATATCCAACAAGCCTACAAGGAAGGCTGGGTGAGTAAAGACTTTTCGTTGATCTTGCGGAATGGTCGGATGGTCATCCCCTTAGCAGCCGAGCACAAACGAAAAATCAAAGGATTCGTCCAAGACGAGTCGGATACAGGGAAAACAGTTTATTTAGAACCTGCCGACGCGCTTGTATTAAATAACGAAATTAAGTCACTCGAGTCGGCTGAACGACGTGAAATCATTCAGATTCTAAGCCGATTATCGGATCGCGTGCGTCCCATAGTTCCCATGCTCGCCGCCTGGTTTCAATGGTTAGGCGTGATCGATTTTGTCCGAGCAAAAGCGGTTTGGGCCATCGAACATGACGCTATTTTGCCACATATTCAAGCGACACCCCATGTGGAATGGCGTGCGGCAAGACATCCGATATTAGAAGAATCGTTAACTAAAATTGGTAAGAAAATTAAGCCATTAGACATTACTTTAGATGCCCAAAAACGCATCATGGTCGTTTCAGGACCTAATGCTGGCGGTAAATCAGTTACGCTAAGTACCATCGGATTATTGCAATATTTGTTTCAAGCTGGTTGTTTGGTACCGGTAGCCGAAGGGTCAACCATGGGATTCTTTGATCAGATATTTCTAGATATGGGCGATGAGCAAAATCTAGAAAATGAGCTCAGTACGTATAGCTCGCACTTGAGCAACATGCGGTATTTCTTGCAACATGCGCAAGAGAAAACTTTGTTGCTGGTTGATGAATTTGGAACCGGAACCGAACCGTCACTAGGCGGGGCAATTGCAGAATCGATCTTAGAGAAGTTGGCCGACAAAGGTTCCTATGGTGCCATAAACACGCACTTTGGTAATTTAAAAAGCTTAGCGGATCGCAAGGCGGGGTTATTTAATGCGGCCATGCGGTATGATACCACCCACTTGGAACCTCAATTCATTTTAGATATGGGGAAACCTGGTAGCTCCTTCGCCTTTGAAATTGCGCAAAAAATAGGTCTACCTACTCAAATCATAGAAAATGCACGAAAAAAACTAGGCAAAAGCCAAGTGGATTTTGATAAGTTATTGATGGAAACGGAGACGGAAAAGCAAATTTGGGAAAGCAAAAACAGCAGTCTTGCTGCCCAATTAACGCAGGCCGAACGCATCAAAGAACAATATTCTAGCCTCAAACAATTACTCGAGGAGGACCAAAAACGCTTACTTAATTCTGCCAAAGCGGAAGCAAAACAACTCATTAAAGATGCCAACCAAAAGATCGAACAAACCATTCGGGAGATCAAGGAGAAATCTGCTGAAAAAGAAGCGACCAAGGCAATTCGAAATACATTGACTGAATTTGCTACTGAAAAATTGGCCAATCCAGTGAAGAAAAATGAGCCAAAACCGGCGCCTGCTAAACCTATAGTGGGTATAATTGAAGTGGGTTCTTGGGTGGCAATCAAGCAAGATGATGGCGAAGGGGCGGTTGGGCAGGTGCTCGAATTAAAAGGCAAAGATGCCGTGGTTGCTCTCGGCTCAATACGCAGCACAATCAAATTAAATCGTTTGGAAAAGACTGCGACACCCAAAGCTGAAAAGGCCACGCGCGTAGCCATGAAGGGCATTGATATGAATAGTCGGATGGCTCAGTTCACATTAACACTTGATGTGCGTGGAAAGCGTGGTGAAGAAGTCTATGTGATTTTAGATCAATACATGAACGATGCCATTTTATTGGGTGTTCCGGAAGTACATATTTTGCATGGTAAAGGCGATGGTATTTTACGTGCGCTAGTCAAGGAGCAACTCAAACGCTACCGCGAAATTAAGTCGGTGCAGGATGAGCATGCCGACCGGGGTGGTGCGGGAATTTCAATTATACAATTTAAGTAGCATGCGGTTCATTGGGTTTTTATTTGTCATCAGCTTGCTGTTTGCTTGCCAGTCGGAATACAATCTAGGCATCCGTCAGCTCAAAAAGGGCCAATACAAAGAGGCTGTTGAATCCTTTAATTTTGCCTTAGATCGCAATCCACGTAATTCAGATATTTTTTTTGCGCGGGGATTGAGTCGCGGCTTTTTAGATAATTATACGGGAGCGATTGCGGATTTGACGCGTGCAATTAAGTTGGACGAAAACCAACCGAACTATTATTTTTACCGCGCGTATTTCAAGTCACTCTATGGAAATAACCGAGGATCGATTGATGATTTTTCGCGCGCCATAGACTTGGAACCTTATTGGCCGGAAGCCTATTATAACCGTGGTGTGAAACTTGTGCACATTGGGCTTTTTGATGAAGCTTGCTCAGATTTTGAAACGGCCAAGTATTTGGGAGATACGCTTTCGAACAACTACCTAAATCTTTACTGTCGGCCCATTTTCTCTATGAAAAAGGAAAAAAATTAGTGAACTTTACGGCTTATGTTCGACCCAAGCAGCTAGAGACTTGAGTCCATTTCATTTACTACTCAATAATATGCTTAGGGTCTAGCGCCTAAGGTTAAATTTACAGGTATGTCATTAGCTAAAACGGGCGACAAGGTTGCCGTACATTACACAGGAAAACACGATGATGGTTCTATTTTTGATTCATCGGTTGGTCGCACTCCATTGGAATTTCAATTAGGTTCGGGTATGGTCATCAAAGGATTCGATGATGGTGTGACGGGCATGAGCATTGGTGAGAAAAAAACAATTGTGATTCCGGCGGCGGAAGCGTATGGCGAGCATTCGCCAGAAAACGCTTTGACTATTGAGCGTACGCAGATTCCAGAACATATTGAATTGGAATTGGGGGCTTCGTTGAGCATGCATCAAGATGGTGGACAAGTGGTTGAGGTGGTGATTACTGATTTGACAGAAACACATGTAACGTTGGACGCGAACCATCCTTTAGCTGGTCGTGATTTAACATTTGAATTGGAATTGGTAAGTATTCAATAGCATCCTATGAAAATTGATTTGCGCTCCTTTGTCCCACATGGACTTGTTATTCTTGGCTTTATTATCATGGCCTACATATACTGCGGACCTGTTTTGCAGGGAAAGGTATTGGTTCAGCACGATATTCAACAAGCTCAGGCAGCGGCTCAGGAGAGCATTCAATTTAAAAAATCTTCGGGTACGGATGCTTGGTGGACAAACTCCATGTTTGGGGGGATGCCTACGTACCAAATTTCCGGTTCCTACCCGTATAGCATTTCAAGCTATTTAGGCAGTTTTATTACCAATTTATTCCCGACACCAGTCAATTTATTGATACTCCAATTACTGGGAATGTACATTTTTCTATGGGCTTTTGGTGCCTCACCTCTACTTGGGTTTGCAGGATCTGTTTTTTACGCGTTTGCCACGTATAATATGGTCATTATTCCGGCGGGCCATACCTCTAAAGTGTTAGCATTGGCCTATGCACCAATGGTTTTAGCTGGCGTTCGTATGTGTTGGGGTAAAAATAAATGGATGGGAGCGGCCGTCTTTTCGCTGGCGATGTCGCTGGAATTATATGCCAATCACGTCCAAATTACCTATTATTTATTTTTCATTATAGGCGCTTACAAGCTTTATACGAGCATTCAAGCGATTCAAAATAAGACATTAAGTGACTGGTTTCAGCGCGGCGCATTGCTCGGTTTGGGACTGGCCTTGGCGATTGGAACACATAGCATGCGCCTTTGGAACAACTACGATTACAGTAAAGAGACAACGCGTGGAAAATCTGAATTAAAGGTTAATGCTGCGCGGGGAAATGGATTAGACAAAGGCTACGCGTTTGATTGGTCGTATGGCTTATCGGAAACGGGCACGTTATTAATACCAAATTTCAAAGGGGGTGCTTCGCAAGGGGATTTAGGTGGTACTAAGTCGGCGACTTTCAAAACCATGGTGGATGCCGGTTTCCCGGAGGAGCAAGTTTTGGGATTTGTGGAGAAAGGGCCTACCTATTGGGGAGAACAAAGTTTCACGGCAGGACCTGCCTATGCGGGTGCGCTCGTGGTTTTCTTATTTTTATTTGCAGCCTTTTATATCCGCACAGCGGAGAAATGGTGGTTGATTGGAACGGCAATATTATTTATGACCATGTCATGGGGAAAGAATTTTGCCTTAAACTACGTCTGGTTTGATTATGTACCTATGTTCAATAAATTCCGGGCAATCACGATGGTGCTTTCGTTTGTGCAGTTGGCATTTGTGGGTTTGGGAATTTTAGGATTGATTCGCTTGGCGAAACTAAAGCCTAATTTGGCTGAAATCAAAAAGCCACTATTTTATGCACTTGGATTGTCGGCAGGAATTTGCCTACTTTTTGCCGCATTGCCTGATTTATTTTTTGATTTCAAAGGAGCGCAAGATGGTGCAGGAATCGTGGAAGATGCTGGGATGAATCAGGCGATTTGGACAAGTATTCGCTTAGATCGAATGTCATTATTCCGTTCAGATGCGATTCGCAGTTTAGTTATTATTTTGATTGGGGCAGGATTGCTAGTAGCGTCAACGTATAAAAACGTTAAAAAGGCAGTCTGGATGTCGGCCTTTATTTTACTCGGCATATTTGATTTGACGCCTGTTGCCAAACGTTATTTTGGCAAAGAGGTCTTTGTATCTAAAAGTACGTTAGAGGAACAGATTTTACCAAGCCCTGTGAATGAACAAATTCTGACGGATAAAGGGACGTATCGCGTATTAAACTCGACGGTATCCTTTATGAATGATGCCACCACAAGCTTTTATCATCAGTCGGTGGGTGGCTACCACGGCGCAAAACTACGTCGGTACCAAGAATTAATTGAGAAATATTTCGCTGGTAGCCCGGCACAGATGTCGGTGCTAAACATGCTTAACACCAAATACATTATTGGCGCAGATTCGGCGGGAAGGCCAGCGGCACAGGTAAATCCGTCCGCCTTAGGAAATGCGTGGTTTGTGAAGCAAGCAATTTGGACAAAAGATGCAGATGGGGCTCTAGCAGCGGTAGGCGAATTTAATCCTGGGGAGTCGGCAATTATCGAAGAGGTTGACCGAGCGAATGTGGTTGCTTTTGATTCGACTCAAACGGGCATGATTGCGTTAACAAGCTACAAGCCAAACGAATTGGTTTATACGAGTGAAAGTGCGCAAGCGGGTTTTGTTGTTTTTTCTGAGATTTATTACCGGGGAAACGTGGATTGGAAATCATTTATTGATGGAAAAGAAGTTTCACATGTTCGGGCCAATTATATTTTAAGGGGATTATCGGTTCCTGCGGGTAAGCATACAATTGAGTTTAAATTTGCGCCAAAATCGGTAGCATTAGGCAATCGGGTGGATGCGGCCTCATCGATAGGGTTATTGGCATTTATTGGCCTAGCCATTTTTCTAACCTTCAAACAACATAAAAAAGAAGCAGTATGATTTATTCGATGACAGGTTTTGGGAAATCCCAAAAAGAGGTGCAGGAGCTTCAAATACGTGTGGAGGTTAAAACCTTAAACTCAAAGTTTACTGATATTTTTTGTCGGCTACCCAAATCCATTTCCGCACGCGAAATTGAAATTCGTAATTTCTTAACGCAGCAATTAGAACGTGGTAAGATTGAATTGAGCGTTCAGATTCAAAAAAATCATGATGGAACAGCATTAAGTATATTACCGCAAGGTCAGATTGCCTTGTATTATGCGGAATTGAAGCGTGTGGCATTGGAATTAGGTGTTTCGAATTTGGATGAAGGGGCTTTGTATTTACAGGCTTTAAATGTACCAACAAGCATTTCGCAAGAAGCAAAGGAGGAAAATGAGGAGGAGATTGAGGCTTTGTGGCAAGTAATTTATGAGGCGATTCAAGAGGCGGTTGCCGAGTGCAAGGAATTCCGAGCACGTGAGGGAAAGATTGTCGAGGATAAATTTAGAGAATACATTGCTTCCATCGCATCGGGATTACAGCAGGTAACAGAACAAGATTTAGTTCGTATGCCGGGTATCCGGGAGCGCATGAAAAAATCTTTATTGGAGCTTGGGCTCAATGAAGATTTTGACAAAAATCGTTTCGAGCAAGAAGTTGTTTATTACATCGAAAAGTTCGACATATCAGAGGAAAAAGTGCGTTTAAATACGCATTTAGGCTACTTCATTGACATTCTAGCGGAGGGAAATGGCAAGAAATTAAACTTCATGGCGCAGGAGGTTGGTCGGGAAATCAACACGATCGGATCGAAGGCAAATGACTCGCAGATTCAGCGATTAGTGGTGAACATGAAAGATGAGTTGGAGAAAATTAAGGAGCAGACGGCGAATGTGCTTTAGACGTTAGACGCTAGACGTTGGACGCTAGAGGTGTTTTCTTTGGAAGGGTTTGTAGGGACGCGATAATCGCATCTTTTTTCTTTGGCAAACCTTTCAGGATTGCCAAAGTTTGAGGCGTTTTTCACGCCGATTCCCAAATAAATGATGTATCGCGTCTCTACAATCCATTCAATAGCGCGATCCCCACACAACCCACTGCCAAACCCAGCCATTGTTTGCGCGTTAAACGCTCTTTGAAAAACACATAAGCCGTAACGGCACTCAATAAAATCACGCTCAAATTGTACATGGTCAATACCACCGCCGCATTATTTTGGTATGCGTCCAACGCCTTCAATAGGAAATAAAACGAGAAGAAATTGGGTAAGCCCAAAGGGATGGAAGCTAAAACGGAATTGCGATTCCAGTTGAGGGTGCCGTTCGCCGACTTCCATATCAACACAATAATAGAACTAGCCAT
>CAMCXW010000033.1 GCA_945883625.1 Spirosoma fluviale | reverse complement strand
TTTCGAAAAGTATGAGGACAGCTGGACAGAGAAAACAGATAAAAATAAGAATAGGCGTGTTTTCCCAATCCCGCAAACGGCGATTGATGGAGCGTCTAACTTAACAGGTTATTTAAAACAAAACGCAGGTTACTAATTTTTTTTATCTTTAAGGCGCCAATATTTTTTGGCGCCTTTTTTTTGACCTCTTATGAAAAAAATCGTCTTTTTATTCTTACTTCAAGCGACTATTTGCCTTGGCCAAAAAGCACAAATTGTTCGTGGACCATATTTGCAGTCTGTCACACCCAACTCTGTTTTAGTACATTGGCGGACTGATATTCCAGCTCCTAGCCGTGTATTTTATCAGGCAAAAGGAAAAGTTTTAGTTGCTCAGGATACAGCCTATGTAGTCGATCACGTGCTCGCTTTAACCAAATTAAAACCAGCGACGAAGTACGCCTATCAAATTGATTCTCAATCTTTTGATTCCAATCGCTATGTCGTTACCGCTCCTGCATTTGGGTCGAAAGAGTCCGTACGGATTTGGGCTTTGGGTGATTTTGGCGATGGCTCAGCAAGCCAGAAGGCTGTCATGAAATCGATTGAATCGTATACGCAAGGAAATCGCCCCGATGCATGGATTTGGTTGGGGGATAATGCGTACTCGAATGGAAAGGATGAAGAATATCAAAAATATGTATTTGATGTTTATCAAACAGCATTTTTGCAAAATCTTCCCATCTATCCTTCTCCTGGAAATCACGATTATGCGGGTAAACACGATCCTAGTTTGCCTCCTTATTTTAAGATATTTAATATGCCCGCAGCAGGTCAAGCAGGCGGAGTTCCCTCACAATCGGAATCTTATTATTCGGTGAATTACGGGCAAGTACATTTAGTTGCCTTGGACACGGAAATGCGCGAATCTTCTGGATTAATGTTAAGAGATGGAAAAGGGGAACAAGTAGAATGGTTAAAAAAAGATTTAGCAGCCAATAAATTACCATGGGTTGTTGTCTATTTTCACAAGCCACCTTATTCCAAAGGTTCGCATGATTCAGATGTTGAACTCGATATGAAGTCAATGCGCGAGAACATGACTTCCATTTTCGAGCAGTATAAAGTTGACCTAGTCATTGCCGGACATAGTCACGTCTACGAACGTAGTTACCCAATGCGCGGGCATTTTGGCATAAATGAGACATTTGATGCGGCAACGCACGTGGTGGCTGAGTCTACCTCACCTAATCATTATAATGTAGGACCAAAGGGCCAAGGAGTAATTTATGTCGTCAATGGTTCGGGTGGAAAAGTGGGCGGTCAGCGTCCTGGTTTTCCCATGAAGTCGTCGGTGTACACCAACAATAAAATCGGTGGATCCGTTATCTTGGATGTTGACAAGCGAACATTTAATTTAAAATGGATTCAATCGGACGGAGTAGTGGGGGATGAATTTGTGATCGAAAAGCGGTAATAACAAATTGTTAAATCAACTGTTGAGCCTTACTTTGCTCACACATTTGGATTAATTTCAAGAAAAAAAACATATGCGCTATCTACTAATTTTTTGTGCTGTTTTATTGACATTACAATTACATGCACAATCCGATTTACAGTCTCAATTAACGTCAAAGCGTGTCACACTTCCAAACGGATGGAAGTTATCTCCTCACGGAGAATCGATTCCTTTAGGGGATTTACCTTTGCACGTGGCTGTTTCGCCTAATCAAAAGTATTTGTTGGTGACCAACAACGGCCAAAGCGTTCAAAGTTTACAATTGATCGATGTCGCTTCGAATCAAATTTTAGATTCAAAAGAATTACCTAAATCTTGGTATGGTTTGAAGGTAGCGGCGAATAACAAAACCATTTTTGTTTCGGGTGGGAATGACAATGTAATTTTGGTATTTGAAATTGAAGCAGGCAAGCTGGTTGAAAAGGATAAAATTGCTTTAACAACAGAAAAGAAAGCGGTGATTTCGCCATCAGGTATCGAATACGATGATGCAACGGATATTCTTTATGTAGTTACAAAGGAAAACAATTCCTTATATGTAATTCAAGCCAAAACAAAAACGATACTATCCGTTCATAAATTACCCGCGGAGGCATTTACTTGTTTGTTTAACAAGAAAAAAGACATGTTATATATCTCGATTTGGGGAGCTCGTCAAGTTCTTCCATTTCAAATTTCAACGAATAAATTCCTACCTGCTATCGCAGTTGGTGATCACCCCAATGAAATGGTCTTGACAAAAAATGGCCAAACACTATATGTTGCCAATGCGAATGATAATTCAGTTTCAGTTATCGATACGCGCACGGCAAAAGAAATAGAAGTACTGAATGCGGCTTTGGTTCCTAACGCCCTAGCGGGTAGTTCTACAAATGGATTGGCTTTGTCGGCAAATGAAGAGCGCCTGTATATAGCCAATGCAGACAATAATTGCTTAGCAGTTTTTGAAGTTGAAAAACCAGGTCAATCCAAATCTTTAGGTTTTATTCCGGTAGGTTGGTACCCAACATCCTTACAGGTTGTAAAGGGTAAATTGTTTGTTGCCAACGGAAAAGGTTTTTCTTCTTTTGCTAATCCAGATGGTCCAAATCCCGTTGAGAAAAAACAAACAGTTACTTACCAAAAGTCAGATAATAATAAAAAGGTTCGTACAGGTTACATTGGTGGATTAATGAAAGGGACGATGTCCATTTTTCAGGAACCCAATGCCCAACAATTAGCCATACTTTCAGCTGCCGTCTATCAAAATACGCCTTACACGAAGGAAAGCGAGATGCATGCGGCAGGAGAGAAAGGGAATCCAATCCCAATGAAAGTAGGGGACCCTTCACCGATTAAATATGTGTACTATATATTAAAAGAAAACCGTACATACGACCAAGTTTTATCCGATGTAGTTGGAGGTAATGGAGATACGACGTTATTATTGTTTGGTGAAAAATATACGCCTAATCAGCACAAACTGGTAAAGGATTTTGTCTTATTAGATAATTTTTATGTAGATGGTGAAGTAAGTTCGGATGGACATAATTGGTCTACTTCGGCACATGCGACGGATTATTTGGAAAAGACATGGCCAACTTCTTATGGTGGACGTGGCGGAAATTATGACGGGGAAGGTCACCGCGCGATTGCGAATCCGAAGAATGGATTTATTTGGGATTACGCTAAAAGAGCAGGGATTTCATACCGTACATATGGAGAATTTGCGACCGATTTCAAACCAAATATTCCAGCCATTGCGGATCATTTTTGTCCAGACTATGCATCGTTTAATCAAGATGTGATGGACACTACGCGTTTTCATGCTTGGAAGAGAGATTTTGATCGCTTGCTTGCCTTGAATCAAGTACCTCGTTTCAATTCGATGCAATTTCCTAATGACCATACAGAGGGTCAAAAATTAGGGAAAAAGACTCCCTTTGCTTACGTTGCCGATAATGATTACGCGATTGGTTTGTTCGTTGAGCATTTATCTAAGTCCCCTATTTGGAAAGAGACAGCTGTATTTATTGTCGAAGATGATGCGCAAAATGGACCTGATCACGTAGATGCACACCGGACGACTGCTTACATAGCCGGTGGCTTTGTGAAACGTGGATTTGTCGACCATACGCCTTATTCTACTTCTTCGATGCTACGAACCATGGAACTGATTTTGGGCTTGCCTCCAATGAGCCAATATGACGCTGCGGCAACCCCGATGTATCGTTGTTTTACTTCAGAATCGAATTTGACTCCTTTTATGCATGAATTACCTCGCACAAATTTGTTTGAGTTAAACGCATTGGATACTCCAAGTGCGCAAAAAAGTGCTCGATTTGATTTTAGTAAAGAGGATTCCGTTCCCGATTTGGAATTTAGTGAAGTGATTTGGAAGGCTGTTAAAGGCGAAAATTCGGTGATGCCAGCACCGCGCAGAGCAGCCATTTTAGCTGTTTCTGGTACAGATATCGATTAACATGCAGTTTTTATTAGTCAGTTTATTAGGTGTCCGATTGGCTTTTGCGAGCCTTTCGGACACGTTAGTTAATGTGGTGGTGAGCGCAAGCCGACAACCCATCGAGCGAAATCGGGTGGCTTTCCCAATTTTTCAGGCAAAAGTCCCAAGTAGTCAGTTGCCAAATACCCCTGAATTATTTCGAACCGTTCCAGGTGTTTTTTTACAACGGACAAATCATGGTGGTGGTTCAGCGTTTGTTCGCGGTTTAACTGGAAATCAAACTTTGTTGGTGTTGGACGGCATTCGATTCAATAATTCAACCTTTCGTTTCGGCCCTAATCAATATTTAAATACAATTGATCCATTTTCCTTAGATCAGGTGGAGGTACTGCGTGGTTCAGGTGCTGTCCAATATGGCTCTGATGCACTGAGTGGTGTTGTTCATTTGTCCACCAGCAAGCCTCAGTTTAGTCAAGAATCCCGCTGGGCAGGACACGTATTAACCCGGGCCATCAGCCAAGGAATGGAGACCAGTGCCTTAGGGAAATTAAGTTATGAAGCTCCTAAATTCAGTATTTCAGTCTTGGCCGCGGCTAAAAAATTTGGAGATATTACGCGGGGTGGAGGGGGATTTCAAAGGCCAACCGGCTTTGAGGAGCAAAATATATTGGTTCATGCGCGGCAGAAATTAGGCCAACGGATTATTTGGGAGAATTTGGTCCAACAAAATAGTCAAGCGAACGTTCCTGTGTTTCATAAAGTGCGTTTGGAAAATTTTGCGTTGAACGAAATGACTGCCCAAATTTATCGTCGGGCATTTAGTCGCTTAACATATCAGGGGACCAATGCGCTGTTTGATCAAGTCGAATTTACGGCCTCGGTACAGGAGAGTGTTGAAAAGCGCTCCCTTCAAAAAAATGGGAGTGCCACTTTGCGTACGGAAAATGATGCAGTGCAAACCTTGGCTTTGATTGGCCAGGTGAAAAGCAGGCTTTCATCTACTTGGACGAGTTCTACCGGACTCGAGTCGTATATGGATGGCGTACAAAGTACACGCGTGGATCAAAAAGGCGCCCAGCGGATTAATTTACGCGGTTTATATCCCAACAATTCGCGCTATTCAACCTTATCGGCCTTCAGTTTACATGAATGGTCACTTAAAGATGTGCAGGTGCACATGGGTTTACGTTACCAGCACATAATGGCTGATTTGCCGGATTCGACGGTAGGTCAATCGAAAATTTCCATGGGTGCTTTGGTGTATGATGCGGGATTGTCCTATGCGGTGGGTCGGAATATGACCATGTTCGCATCCGTTGCCTCTGGATTTCGCGCTCCTAATTTAGATGATTTGGGCAGTTTAGGGATTGTGGATTTTCGGTATGAATTACCAGCCTACGATTTGAAACCAGAAATTTCCTGGAATAAGAATGTGGGAATTCGTGTGCATACGCCTGTGTGGAAGTCGGAGCTTGTATTGTTTCACTCCAATTTGACCAATTTAATTACGCGTATAAAAACAAAAGATATCATTCAGAATTACCCGGTGTATCAGAAGGAAAATACGGTAGAGGCATACATGTGGGGATTCGAGTGGGGCCAACAGCTTCAATTGGGGGAGCGCTGGTCAATGGCAAATCAAGTATCTTATGTTTATGGGCAAAATGTAAGTCAAAATGAACCGATGCGGCGCATTCCACCATTATTTGGCCATGTTTCCGTGACATACCAGGTAAAGAAAGTACAAACCAGCATGCTCTGGCAGGGAGCAGCGCGCCAGGACCGTTTAAGTGCCGGTGATCGCGCCGATAATCGAATGAATCCGAAAGGAACACCCGGTTGGGGCATCGTAAGTTTACACCTAGCTTATCAGCTAAATGCTCACTTGCGCGTTGCCATGCAGGGAGAAAATCTAGGCCATGTCTTATACCGCATGCATGGTTCAGGGATTGATGGCATGGGACGCAGCTTACATGTACAAATCGGCTATCAGTGGTAATTAATGGTTTTTCCGCTGGTCAGCCTCATCATCCATTTCAACTGTCTTCTTTATTTTTCTCCAATCAATCGTTCGGTTATAGCGAATCATGGTTTTGTCTGCATCAAAAATCCGTTTGTCCGGGAAGCTAAATTGGTAAGGCGCGAAGTTGGGTGTTTCCGTAAAGAAATCATCTAAAACACTGGCTGTTTGGTCGTAGTGGTTGACTGCCGGAATTCCGAGTAAGGTATAGATGACACGCAATATTGACCCAAAATTAGCGTGTCGGTGAGATACATAATCGCGTTTCACATACGGGCCAGCCATCATCAAAATACTTCGGTGTGCGTCGATGTGATCCACACCACCTTGTGGATCGTCTTCGGTCACGATGACAAGCATATTTTTCCAATAAGGTGTGTGTGAGAGAAATTGCATCATACGACCTAATGCTAGGTCATTATCGGCCATAAATGAGGCCTTATATGGAAATCCTGCAGTAGAATCCAAATCTCCACCATGATCATTCGGTAATTGTATCGTAATCAATGAGGGCATTTTTTCTTTACCGCTGAGCCATTTTTCGGTGAATTCAGTTTCAAATTGGTGCACGCGGAATTGATCAGGAATGCTCATGTTAAATCCTGCATAGTTATGGCTGGTATTTTTAAATAGGGCTTTTTGCATGGGAACCATCACGATGTGCCCAGCACCGGTTAGGGTATCAAACCAATCTTCGCGTACGTGTCCTGTTTCGTTTGCCTCCCCAAAATTGTAAAACGATATGTTTTGGCGTTCGAGTGCCTCCCAAATTCCCCCAATTTCCGCATAGTCTTCAGGATCCATACTTCCGGTAGATCCTGGAAATCGGCGACCCGGCGCTTCGGAGAATAATTTAGCGGTCTTGCTCACGCTAGAGTTGGTTTCTACCCATTCATTGGGAATCACGCCCATCATCCAGTGGTGTCCATGGATGGATGCGTCGCTATCGCAGTAGAAATTATCGCTCATCGAAAATGCTTTGGCGATTTGGTGGTGATTAGGCGTTACGTCAACGTTTCTAAAGGTTTTGTTTTTCTCGTAGACCGTCCGATTTAATCCGTAGCGTGCAATGGTTGAATCGCCATTAGCACCTTTAAATTGACCAAAAAATTCGTCATACGTACGGTTTTCTTTGGTGATGTAGACGATGTGTTTAATGGGTGTTTGACCTGGTTTCGTGATGGAGAAGGTGCTGTTTCCTCGCTTAGAACCATCTTTAATGATGAATGTATTGTTTTTAACTTGGGTGGTAAATTGAGCTAATTCTGTTTTTGACGGCATGGAAATCGTTTGGAATGTGCCTAATTGGACATCCCCAATGTATGTTCCTTGTTTCGGAGCTTTGTAGCCGACGCCACCATTGGGTCCGGCACCGTATCCTCGACACGTGGTGACGTAGAGTAATTTTTCGTCGGCTGCTAATTTTACGCGCGTAGGGCCCCAACCGGTTGGAATAAATCCGCTTGTTTTTTGAGAAGGCACATCGATGACCGCGACGGCATTTAGACCTAACAGCGTAACATATAGTTTCTTTTCGTCTTTACTAAGTGTTAAACCAAAAGGTAAATAGCCTCTGCGTTTATCTAATAATGGGGAGAATTGAATCGGAATATGCGCTTTAATCTTTTTTGTTTTGTAGTCAATGACGGCGATGTTGTCATTGGTCGCATTGCTTACGAAGATATATTGCGAGCCAACGGCGATGGAATTAGGACTTGATCCACCGACAACTTCCATTTCTTCAACCATTTCACCGATTTGAAAACCGGGTTTGTAGATTTCGATTGTTTGGTTAGTTCGCAGATCAATCTGGTACACACTCAAGGCTTCGTTAACGCGTGGATCTCCCACTCCGGGTACGGATTTACCTGCTACCGTGGTGCCCTCGCGCGATTCTTTCGTGTCATTTCCATAAGGGTGGTGGGGAATATATTGAGATTGAATATTCTCAGGTGTCGTTCCGTTGACTAGCGGATAAGCATACATGCCCACATTCGCCACGAATGCATATTGATGATCAGGACTAAGGCTAATACCAAAGGGCAGACGGCCTGTGGGCGTGCTCGATTTGATATTTCCGGATGTTAAATCCAAGCGCACCATGCGGTAATTTGCTTGATCCAAAACGAGGAGTTCATTTTTTTCTGGCATGATGGCCATATCGGATGCGAAACTATCATTAAATGTTTTTTCGCCAATTTTCCCATCGAGTGAAATGGTTCTTAGCACATTTCCGGATTGAATATCTACGTGGTATACGTTACCTGCATCTCCTCCACTGAGGTAAAAACTTTGGCTATTTGAGGCAAACACAATTCCTAAAAAAGAGCTTTTTCCGTAGGGGGAATTTTTATCCGATGTACCAAATTCCGGGAATCTTTTTGATGTTTGATTTCCTAAATCTATGCGCGTAAATGCGGCATTATGAATGGTTACTGCCCATTTTTTGTCTGGGCTGATGGATAAGCCAAAGGGGTCATCTGTGATTCGTAAGGTTTTTCCAGCTGGTGTCACATAGCGTCCGCTAGGAAGGACTGAATATGCGCTGGTGTCAATTTTTGCAAATTCATGTAGGCCGGGAACTTCGAGGATTTGTTGGGCTTTTGATGTATATAGACTTGAAAAGCAAGCAAAAAGTAGAATCAGTTTTTTCATAAAATAAGATATTTCACGAAAGGTAATTAATTCGATGCTATAGTAGATTAAGGAACTGTCAAGATTTAAATGGATTTCGTTCAATCCATTGGGCTTCGGGTTCAAGTAAGTTGAAAAAGAATCCTAGGTTTCGATTGACTAAGGTATTTTTATGTTGCATCCATCCGAATAATTGTTCGGGTTTAGCGCCTATGGAACTTTTGATTTCCATCGCAGTTCGTCCGAAGTTGATGCGTTTAAATCCATTATGAATACTGCATCCAACCATATCATAGAGCATATTCAGGTAGAGCATTTTTTCCTTTTGGATTTTTTCGTCGTAACCGAGGAAATATGTTTCTAGAATTTCGTCGTGATGGATGAGTGTATTAAACCCGATTAATTCTCCGTTCTCAAAATAGGCAAAAAATCGGAAGTCGGCACCCAATTCTTTTTTCAGCGAGTAGAAGTGGTTTTTCGCTAGGAAAAAGGTGTTGAAAGGCGCGTGGTCGGCGACGTGACGGTACAGCGTATAAATTTCGTTTTCGAGCTGTTTAATTTCTTCTAATGTTAATTGGCGCTTTTCAATACCATTGGCCTTTTTACGCGCTCGATTGTATTGATCTCGGTATTTTTTGGTTAGCGCTTGTACGTAATCAGTTTCTTTCGTCCACTCGGGGCGAAGGTCGATGAACATATTAGGTTGGGAGCTGAATTGAAGGCTTTTTTGGAAGGGTGCCTGGTCAAAATGCGCACAATCTGTGGACTCAAAATCCTTGAATATGTTCAAGTGGGGCGTTGGAGTTAGTTCAGTTACGAAGGTTTTTAAGCCTGCGAGGATTTCGGGTTTGTTGGCGCTTGGACTAAACGAAATGGCGTGTTGGCCTGTCAACATATTATTCCCAATAATCGCAAGTTTCGATGAATAGCGTTTAAATAGAAAGTTTCGGAGAAGGGTTAAAGCGCCATGATCTCGATTGCCGAAGCCGTCTAATTTTCCAAGATCGAGATGCTGCAACATGGCTGTTGCAATTAACTCGTTTGCTTGATAAATTCCGATGAATTGGCAGGTAATATTAGTGGGTATCGAATTTTCTAAAACGCGCAGGTAAGTTGATTGTAAAAATATACTTTGTGCGGCTACTTGATCCCAGTCTGTTGGAAGGGCGGAAGTGGACTCGAAAATGCGGTATTGGTAGTTCAAAAAATGTTCTTTCAGATGTAAAACCGCTCAAGCGGTCTTTTTGTTCCACAGGGATAGACTTTAGACGCTGGACATTGGACGTTAGATATAAGTATATTTTCAAAGTCTGTTATAGATTTTTAAGGTCTAATGTCCAACGTCTAATGTCCAACGTCCAATGTCCAGCGTCTAGCGTCTAATTTTGTGGCCCCGGCGGGAATCGAGTCGGGCGCGACCCCGGCCGTATCAAGCGTTTAATTTAGTCGCTAGACATTCGACGTTAGACATTAGATGAAAGTATATTTTCAAGTCTGTTTTAGAATTATTTAATGTCTAACGTCCAGCGTCCAGCGTCTAATTTTGTGGCCCCGGCGGGAATCGAACCCGCATCTAGCGTTTAGGAAACGCCTATTCTATCCGTTGAACTACAGCGCCAATACTCTACTCACTACTCTCTACTCTTCCCCGGGTACAACCCCATCATTATACCCCATCAAGTGATTGGTATCCAACCAGTTAGGGAATATCTGAAAATGTTTTTCCTTAATAATTTCCATCACCATACCGCGTAATTCACCCAAATTTGAGCGTTGTTCTGCGGAAATAAATACGGTTTTGGGCGTATTCGTCTGCCAATGCGATTGCTTCAAGAAGCGCGTCACCCGCTCCATTTTTGTTAATTCCGGATTGCCATCTTCATCGACCGCTGCCCCCTCAAAGAAAACATCTTCGACGTTATATAGGTCAATTTTGTTGAACACGAGGATAGTTGGCTTATCACCCGCGCCCATCTCATTCAAAATTCCTTGTACTACTTCTATTTGTTCTTCAAAATTTGGGTGTGAAATGTCAACGACATGGAGTAAGATATCCGCCTCTCGAACCTCGTCCAACGTAGATTTAAAAGATTCAATCAATAGGGTAGGGAGTTTACGAATGAAGCCTACCGTATCTGTTAATAAAAATGGAATGTTATCCCAAACTACCTTACGAACCGTAGAGTCCACCGTTGCAAATAATTTATTCTCAGCGAAAACATCCACTTTTGCTAATTTCTGCATGAGTGTCGATTTACCCACGTTGGTATATCCCACGAGCGAAATACGAACCATGCGGTCCCGGTTCTTGCGCTGCGTCGAAGACTGTTTGTCGATGTTTTCTAATTTATCTTTTAAAAAGGATATGCGGTCATTGGCAATCCGACGATCCGTCTCCAATTCTTTTTCTCCTGGACCACGCATTCCCACGCCACCGCGCTGCTTTGAAAGGTGAGACCACATGCGCGTTAATCGGGGCAACATGTATTGATATTGGGCTAGTTCAACCTGGGTTTTGGCCTGAATTGTTTTAGCACGCTGGGCAAAAATATTGAGAATTAATAAACTACGATCTAATACCTTCATCTCTCTACCCAAGAGTGAGATTTCATATTCGATATTCCGGACTTGTGAGGGGCTTAAATCATCATCAAAAATAAGCATATCCACATCTTTCGCGATTAGATAAGCAATAATCTCTTCTAATTTCCCCTTGCCCACGTAGGTGCGGTTATCAGGTTTAGCTAAGTTTTGTGTGAAACTTGCTAAGGTCAATACACCTGATGTTGAGGCTAAAAAGGCCAACTCCGTTAAATACTCCGACGTTTGTACCGCATTTTGTTTCTGCGTAGTTACAGCCACAAGTACTGCCGTTTCTTTTTCCTCTCCCGTACTATACCCGTTTTCTTCCTTCATAATTTTAAGCTAAAAAAAGCCTTTCCGATTAAGAAAGGCTTTCTTGCTCTGTTTAGTTCCAATTATAAGCCATCAATTAATTTTTGATTTAAGCTCACGTAATCTTCATTTTTTCCAGCTTTTGCTAATTCGATGGATTTCAATGCAGTCGCTTTCGCGCCAACTTTATCTCCCATCTTCGCTTGAATCTTCGCTTTTAAATGCATCACCCAATAAGCTGATGGATTTGCTTCCGACGCTTTCGTTGCCCACTCCAATGCTTTTTTTAAGTCACGACCCGTTTCGAAATAGTATGATGCCGACTCAAAATATGGTTTAGTATCCACACTCATCGCTTTGTCAATCGAGGCTGCAATTTTAGCATCAATCTCCGTTTCTACTGGAATCGATACACTTGTTTTTTCCCAAAGGATCTGAATCTCACATTTGTTGGCAATCACCTGACCAAACTGAATCGTAAATGATTCTAAGCTTGATGGTAACATCACTGTAGGCACTGACACTTTTAAAATATCTTCCTCTGGATGGTAATTGAAAACACCATTTGTTCCTTTATTGAAAATGATTTCCCAGCTTTTAGCTGAAGGAATGATCATTAATTGGTATGAACCCGCTTTCAAATCTTTTCCAGCAACCTTCACATCTTCGCCAAAAGTCACTTTGGTTGGGTTATTCGCCCCTGCTCTCCATAATTTTCCAAATGGAACAATGTCGCCAAAGATCGTACGTCCTTTAATAATCGGACGCGAATAGGCTACTTCGATGAAGGACTGCGAAAAATCTTGTTTGATGGTTTGGCCAGGACTTGGTGCTGGCATTTTAATGCCCTGTGCAAATGTTTGCAACGAGATTAAAACGAAAATAAAAACGAATATTTGCTTCATAATTTAGGCTGAAAGTGCTTCGGCTCCACCTACGATCTCAAGGATTTCCTTGGTAATCGCAGCTTGACGTGAGCGGTTATATTCTAATTTTAACGCTTTGATTAATTCACCCGCGTTTTCAGTTGCCTTGTCCATGGCAGTCATTCGAGCGCCATGTTCAGATGAATTGGACTCTAATAAAGCTCTGAAAATAGACAATTTAATTGACTTTGGAATTAATTCCGAAATGATTTGCTCCTCCGAAGGTTCAAAGATATAATCAACGGCACTTGATTTTGCGCCCGTTTCAGCCGCGACCAAGGGTAGTAATTGCTCCGTTTGAATGATTTGCGTTGCTACGTTTTTCGAGTAATTGAAAAGTATTTCAACCACATCGAATTGCTTTTCCATAAACGCATTCAACATGAATTCACCGATTTCCCGCACGTTTGAGAAATTCAAACGAGAAAAGATATCCGCATGGGCATCATTGACTTTATATCCACGTCTTGATAGATATTCACCCCCTTTTTTACCTAGGGATAAAACTTCTACTTGGCCCGCTGCATGTAAACTCGCATATTTCTCCTGCACCAAAGCCATGGCTGCTTTACCTACGTTGGCATTGAAAGCACCACAAAGACCACGGTCGGAAGTTACTACGATAATCATAACTCGTTTTACCTCGCGTACTTCTGTGAATGGATTTTCCGCACCAGCATCTGTCCGAGCCGATACTGTGGAAATCATTTCAGCTAATTTACTTGCGTAAGGGCGCATTTGTTGAATGGCATCCTGTGCACGACGCAACTTAGCTGCCGAAACCATTTTCATGGCTTTCGTGATTTGCTGCGTTGAATTGACAGATACAATTCTATTTCTTACTTCTTTTAAGGAAGCCATAGTAGTCTAAATTTTATGCTTTGTACTTAGCTGCAACTTCATTACCCACACGCTTCAATGTAGCAGTTAGGGTATCATCGTATTTTCCTTGACCTAAAGCCTCTAAAGTAGCTTTTTCCGTCGCACGCAATACTTGAATGAAATCTTGTTCGAATTCGCGAACTTTTTCTACTGGAACGTTATCCAAGTTACCTGTAGTTGCTAAATAAATCATAGCTACCTGCTCTTCTACACGCTGTGGTGCAAATTGAGGTTGCTTTAACATTTCTAAGTTACGACGACCACGGTCAATCGTTAACTTTGTAGATGCATCTAAATCGGAGCCAAACTTCGAGAATGCTTCTAATTCACGGAATTGTGCTTGATCTAATTTCAATGTACCAGCTACTTTCTTCATCGACTTGATTTGCGCGTTACCACCTACACGAGATACCGAGATACCTACGTTAATCGCTGGACGAATACCCGCATTAAACAAGTTAGTTTCTAAGAAGATTTGGCCATCCGTAATCGAAATTACGTTGGTTGGAATATATGCCGAAACGTCACCTGCCTGTGTTTCAATAATTGGAAGAGCCGTTAAGCTACCGCCACCTTTAACAATTCCTTTGATGGAATCAGGCAAATCATTCATGCTACGCGCAATCTCATCCGAGTTGTTGATTTTCGCCGCACGCTCCAATAAACGGGAGTGTAAGTAGAAAACGTCTCCTGGATATGCCTCACGTCCTGGTGGACGACGTAGTAATAAAGACACTTCACGGTACGCTACCGCTTGCTTCGATAAATCATCGTAAACGACTAAGGCAGGCCGACCGGTATCCCGGAAGAATTCTCCGATCGCAGCTCCTGTAAATGGTGCGTAAAATTGCATCGGTGCAGGATCACCCGCAGATGCAGAAACGATAACTGTATAATCCATCGCGCCAGCTTTACGAAGCGTTTGCTCGATTTGCTTAACAGTGGATGCTTTTTGACCAATGGCTACATAGATACAAAATACCGGCTCACCTTTGTCGTAAAATTCTCTTTGATTGATGATCGTATCGATACAAACAGCTGTTTTACCAGTCTGACGGTCACCGATTACCAACTCACGCTGGCCACGACCTACTGGAATCATCGCATCGATTGCCTTGATACCTGATTGTAATGGTTCTGTTACCGGTTGACGGAAGATTACACCCGGTGCTTTACGCTCCAATGGCATCTCATATAACTTTCCAGTGATAGGACCATTTCCATCGATAGGCTCACCTAATGTATTCACAACGCGACCTAAAATTCCGTCTCCTACTTGTACAGACGCAATTAAGTTAGTACGCTTTACCGTATCACCTTCTTTAATCTGGCTAGAATCGCCCAAAAGTACAGCTCCTACATTGTCCTCCTCTAAGTTCAAGGCTAAAGCTTTTAAACCGTTTTCAAAAACGATCAATTCACCCGCTTGTACATTGGAAAGGCCATAAATACGAGCCACACCATCACCCACTTGGAGTACAGTGCCTATTTCTTCTAATTCTGTTTGAGTTTTCGCCTGAGATAACTGCTCTCTTAAAATTGCCGAAACCTCATCTGGTCTTACTGATGACATACTAAAGTTTTATGTTTTTTATTATAAAATTTCGAGTACAAAATTAGCTAGGAAATTTCAATATTCCCATAACTTTGGTAAAAAATCAGCCTATTTATAAGACTTTTTTTAGATTGTTTTTTTAGCGCAAAAATGACGCCTGTTAAATGCCGTTAATTTTATTGAGCGAGCCGCAATTTTCGTGTATCTTAGGAACTTTATTTTTGAATCAAATCAGATTTTTATGAACTTTTTAAAACCATTGGCATACCTAACAGCCGCCTCTTTACTTACTTTTTCTTCGTTTGCACAAACCAAGCCTAAGGCTCCACTTAAAACCAAACCTAAATTGACCGTTTCCGTAACGAAAGTTCCGGTTAAGCCATTTAACTCCGCTATTGATTCGGTTTCCTATGCCGTAGGTGTTTTAGTAGCTCAAAATTTTAAATCTCAAAAAGTAACGTTGAATCCAGAAATGGTTGCCAAAGGCTTTGCTTCTGTGACATCAGGTGGGAAACTATTAATCAGCGAGCAAGAATGTCAGAGTGTCATGAATAATTTCATGATGAAGAACCAACAAGCCCAAGCGGCTGAGCAAGCAAAACAATATGAGCCCAATCGTGTTGAAGGAGAGAAGTTCTTGGCAGCGAATAAATTGAAAGATTCTGTGATCACGACGGCTTCTGGTTTACAATATAAAGTTCTTAAAATGGGGGATGGTCCCAAGCCCTCTGCAGCTGATAAGGTGAAAGTACATTATCATGGAACATTAATCAATGGAGAAATTTTTGATTCTTCAGTGAATCGCGGCGAACCGATTTCTTTCCCTGTGTCAGGCGTGATTCCTGGCTGGGTTGAAGCGCTGCAATTAATGCCCGTTGGGTCTAAATTTAAATTATACATTCCTCAAGAATTAGCTTACGGCATTCGAGGAGGTGGTCAAACGATCAAGCCTTATGCAGCCCTTATTTTTGATGTGGAACTATTAGCGATCGAAAAAGAATAACATGAAAAGGATACTTCCGATTTTAATTCCTTTGTCTTTATTGGTAGTTGTTTTCCTACATGGGAAAACGCAGGATACCCAGGTAAAGGCAACGTATGAGCAAGGTGATTTACAGCCAACGGAAACGCAAAAGAAGGTAGAGCGTTTAGTGTTTGGTATTTTAAGCAATTACCATTATCGGAAGATTCCTGTGAATGATTCCTTATCATCCAAGATTTTTGATGCCTATATCAAAAACCTAGATCCTAATAAAGTCTTCTTTTTAGCAGCTGATGTCGCGGAAATGGAGAAATATAGGCTCACAATCGATGAGCAATTGAATATGGGGGATTTGACATCTGCTTTTCAGATGTACAATCGGTATCAAAAGCGCATGTTAGAGCGCTATGCTTACATCGACCAACTAATGAAGCAACCGGTTGAATTTACCTCGGATGAGACTTATCAGCCTGATCGTGAAAAAGCGCAATGGGCAGAAACGGCTGAGGAGCTAAATAATTATTGGCGCAAAGACTTAAAGCGTCAATTGCTAGACTGGAAAATTGGGGGCAAAGCAGACACAACTGCCATCCGGGAATTGAAAGAGCGGTATGCGCGTTCTGCCAAATACATGGCTCGTACCCGGTCGGAAGATGTTTTTCAAGTATTTATGAACGCCTACACGGAAAGTATCGACCCACACACGTCGTATATGATTCCGAAAGCGGCGCAAGAATTTAACAAGGACATGTCCCAAAGTTTTGAGGGAATCGGAGCCACACTTCGTCTAGAAGGTGATTATGTAACGATTCAGGATTTAATACCTGGTGGTCCAGCGTTCCGTAGTAAATTAATCAATCCCAAAGACCGCATTGTAGGTGTAGCTCAAGGTGATGAAGGCGCGTTTGTCGATGTAATCGGTTGGTTTACCGACGATGCCGTCAAGTTAATTCGGGGTACCAAGGGTACCGTTGTCCGGTTGAAAATTTTAGCAGCGAATGGAGTAACGGGTTCCCCTACTTCGGAGGTACGCATTGTACGTGAGAAAATTAAAATTGAAGAGCAAAAAGCGAAACAAGAGGTATTGAATTTCAAACAGGGAGATAAAAATGTGAAGATTGGTTTGATTACCATTCCCATGTTCTACCGGGATTTCGAGGGAGCGCGTAAGCGTGAGGCTGATTTTAATTCAACAACCTCGGATGTCCGTAAGTTTTTAACGGCTTTTAAGCAATCGGGCGTCGACGGCGTAGTGATTGATTTGCGAAATAATGGGGGTGGCTCCTTAATTGAAGCCGTCGATTTGACGGGTTTATTTATTACCAAAGGGCCAGTTGTTCAGCGCAAGCAGGCCGACGGTAAGATTTCGCAAGAAGTAGATCGCGATATCGAACAAGTGTATGCCGGTCCATTAGTTATCATGATTAATCGCTTTTCAGCTTCTGCCTCCGAGATTTTTGCCGCTGCCATACAAGATTACAAACGTGGAATTATTGTGGGAGAACAGTCTTATGGAAAAGGTACGGTTCAATCCGTGGTGGACTTAGATAATTATTTAGGGGATGGGAAGGAGCCTGCGGGCCAACTGAAAATAACGTTGGAGAAGTTTTACCGTGTAAATGGTAGTTCGACGCAGCATAAAGGAGTGAGTCCGGATTTTGCGTTACCATCAGCTTTCTCTGCGGAGGAGTTTGGCGAAAGTTCCCAGCCAAGTGCATTGCCTTGGGATATGATTGCATCAACGAGCTATCAGCCTACGAACAATGTTGTGCCTACTGTATTAGGTAAAATGCAAGCGGCATATGCGACACGGTTAAAAACGAAGCCGGACTTGATCAAGTTGCGGGCCGATTTTGAGCGTTGGAAAAAAATCAAAGAGACCAATTCCATTTCATTGAATATGGAAAAGCGGAAGAAGGAATTGGATGAGCAAAAGAAAAAACCGGATGAGTCTCAGGCGGTGATGGATGCGCTGGGTGGAGCGGAGGAGTCGACTGCCGACAAAGACAAGAAGGAGAACGCGGCAGATAAACATGCCAAAGATGCATACCTAAAAGAAACCCAACAAATCCTTGCGGATTGGTTGGCCTTGCAACCTAAGTAGATATGTTGGATCTGGCCAACTTGCTAAACTTATCGAAGCCGGTAGTCTTGGAAACGGGGCGCTGGATTCAGTCGGTGGTGAATGACATCGGGCAGGAGGATATTCAATATAAGGGAACGAACGATTTGGTTTCCTATGTGGACCAGACGGCTGAAAAACGGCTAAAAGAGGGCTTGGGAAGGGTTTTTCCGGAAGCTGGATTTGTGGCAGAGGAGTCGGCCTCAGATTATAGTGAGGTGGGTGATGGCTACTATTGGGTGATTGATCCGTTAGATGGTACGACAAATTTCTTGCATCGACTGCCTATTTATGCGGTTTCGGTGGGTTTGATTTATCAGAAACAGCCGATATTGGGGTTGATTTATGAGCCTAATCGGGATGAATTATTTTACGCTGCGAAGGGGATTGGGGCTTTTTTGAATGATCGACCTATTCATGTTTCAGATCAAAATCAGGTAAGTCGGAGCTTGTTAGCAACAGGTTTTCCGTATTATGATTTTTCTTATCAGGATCAATATTTAACTTTGCTAAAGGAACTTATGCAAAAAAGTCATGGTTTACGTCGGATGGGTGCTGCGGCAATCGACTTGGCGTACACCGCATGTGGTCGTTTTGAGGGCTTTTTTGAGGCAAATCTAAAACCATGGGATGTGGCGGCAGGAAAAATTATTATCGAAGAGGCGGGTGGATCTGTGACGAATTTTTCGGGTGGGGATGAGGTGATTTTTAGTGGGGAGATTATTGGGGCTGGGCCCATTTTTGATGAATTTTTACGCATACTACAATCAAAATGGAAACCGTAATTATTGCGCTGATTTTTTTGGGAGCTTTGGTGTATTTAGGCCGACTAGTTTATCAACAGTTTTGGGGTAAGTCGGCTGGTCAATGTGCCAAAGGCTGTGGGACGTGTGCAGCGATGCCAACTGAAACTAAATGAACGAAAAGGAGATTGGCAAGATTATTGACTGGCATATCATTCGCCGGATCTATGGCTTTATCCAGCCGTATAAATTACGTTTTTGGTTTTTGGTATTATTGATTTTAGGGACAGCTTGTGTTTCGCCGGTGATCCCGTTGATGATTCGATTCACATTAGACAACTATGTGAGTTTGGGGCACATGGCGGAGTTGTTGCAGCAATTTATGCTGATGATTCTTGTGTTATTGGTACAAACTTCCCTTCAATTTTCAACGAGTTATTTAGCGGGCTTTTTAGGCCAAACGGTCATTCGTGATATCCGTGTTCAGTTATACGCTAAAATTGTCCATTTGCGTTTAGCTTTTTTTGACGCCACTCCGATTGGTCGTTTGGTAACTCGTACGGTATCGGACATAGAAACTTTGAACGATGTGTTTTCAGAGGGTTTAGCTTCGATTGCTGGAGATTTGCTTCAATTATTTTTGATTATTGGGGTCATGTTTTACACAGATTGGCGGTTGACATGCGTGATTTTAGCCACCTTGCCCTTCATGTTTTTCTCGACGTATGTCTTTAAGGAGTATATCAAAAAGTCATTTAATGAGGTTCGTTTAGCGGTTGCTAATTTGAATTCCTTTGTACAGGAGCATATTTCTGGGATGATGGTTGTGCAGTTGTTTCATGCGGAGAAGCGAGAGCTGGCTAAATTCAATGTGATTAATCAAGCGCATCGCGATGCAAATATTAAGGGAATTTTGGCTTATTCGGTTTATTTTCCCGTGGCGGATGTGATTTCGGCGGTGGGTTCAGGGTTTGTGGTTTGGATGGCGTCAACGTATATTTTACGTGAGGAGATAACTTTAGGGACGCTTACGGCGTTTGTGATGTTCATAAATTTATTTTTCCGTCCGATTCGGATGCTAGCGGATCGGTTTAATACGCTTCAGATGGGGATTGTGTCAACGGAGCGGATTTTGACTTTGTTGGACTCGACGGATTACATCCAAAATAATGGGTCTGTATTGGCTGATGAAGTACGTGGTGAAATTAAATTTACCGAGGTAAGTTTTGCGTACCAAGAGCCTGAATGGGTTGTTAAGCACGTTGATTTTACTGTTCCGGCTGGAAAAACCATGGCGATTGTGGGCGCTACTGGCGCTGGAAAATCGTCCATAATAGGGTTGTTGGCCCGTATGTATGATTGCCAACAGGGAGTCATTGAGATTGATGGGGTTGCTTTGCCGGATTATGAGATTGAAAGTTTGCGGGAGAATATTGCGGTTGTGTTGCAGGATGTATTTTTATTTAGTTCATCGATTGCTTATAATATTCATTTGGGTGATGTGCGGATAACGCAGGAAAAGATGGAAGAGGCGGCTAAGGCAGTGGGTGTACATGATTTTATCATGAGTTTACCTGGTGGCTATGCCTATGAGGTAATGGAGCGTGGGGCAACGTTAAGTGTGGGGCAGCGTCAATTGATTTCGTTTGTGCGAGCGATGGTACGCAATCCGAAGATTATTGTGTTGGATGAAGCGACGTCATCCGTTGATTCGGAGTCGGAGGTGATGATCCAACGAGCCATTGCGACCTTGATGAAGGGGCGCACAGCGGTGGTTATTGCACATCGATTGTCGACGATTCGGAATTCGAATCAGATATTGGTGATGGATAAAGGGGAAATTAAAGAACGGGGAAATCATGAAGAGTTATTGAATCAGGGAGGCTTATATTCGACGTTGTATCATTTACAATTTAGTCGTAATTAATCCTTATCTTTGCGCGCTTATGAAGTTAAAAAATTATTTATTGGTTGTTTTTATCGCAGTGATCGGGTTGAGTTCATGCGGTAAGTTTGAGAAATTCAGAAAAAGTGCCAGTGTTCCTGTGAAGTATAAGGCTGCGATGGAATACTATAAGAAGAAGGAATTTGATAAGGCTGGAATTTTATTTGATGAGATTCTACCTGTATTAAAAGGGGATTCGACGCAGGAATTGGCTACATTTTATCAAGCTTATTGTGACTTTAATTTGAGTAATTACGCGGTTGCAAATTCTCATTTTAAGAAATTTGCCGAAGTTTTTTCTCGTAGCGAATTTGCGGAGGAGGCAATATATATGTCGGCATTTTCCCTCTACAAAGACTCTCCGAATTTCAATTTGGACCAAACGGGGACTTTGGCAGCCATTAATGAGTTGCAGGGTTATTTAAATAATTATCCGGAGACCAAGTATAAGGATGAGTGTACGCAGATGATTAAGGATTTGCGTAAGAAGCTGGAGCGCAAAGCGTATGAGAAGGCGAAATTGTACTATAAGACATCGCCGTTTAATATTTTGTCGTTGAAGTCTTCGGTGATTGAGATTACGAATTTCCAACGTGATTTTCCGGATTCAGATTACAGTGAAGAAATCGCGTATTTAAAGGTCATTTCGCAATTTGATTTGGCGGAGAGTACGATTGAGTCGAGGCAGCGGGAACGTTATGGAGATGCAGTTAAATTCTATTTAGAATTAATTGACAAATATCCTAGTAGTGCTTATTTGAAGTTATCTGAAAAGATGTACACGACTAGTTTGAAGGAAGTGGCTCGTTTGACAGCTGTGGAGGCGGAGCAGAAAGCTTTGCAAGAGAAAAAGCAGTCGAATACGTCGAAAGTGACGACGAGTCCACAATAGTTTTATTCGAAAAAATACTTTATTTTTGCAACCTTAATTTAAAATTAACGAGATGTCTAAGATCCAAACAAATCCATCCATCATTACGCGTGATGTAGATAAAATTGCTATTAAGACGGGGAATACGTATGAGTCAATTTCGATTATTGGCCAGCGTGCGCGTCAAATTTCAAGCAAAATGAAAGAGGAATTGTCTGGCAAATTGTCGGAGTTTGCTTCTTCGGTTGATAACTTGGAAGAGATTTTTGAGAACCGTGAGCAGATCGAAATTTCAAAATATTATGAGCGTATGCCTAAACCAAGCGCTTTAGCGATTGATGAGTTTTTGGCTGACAAGATTGATTACAGATCACGCGAGGAATCTACAGACGGAAACTAATTTTTCTTCGTTTGATTTCAATATGAAATCTTTCCGCGCTTTTCTAGTAAGTATTTTATGCTTTGGTTCTTGGGTGCTAAGTGCCCAAGAACTTGAAGTTTCTGTGACAATTAACACGGAGCAAATTCAGCTCGACCAGCAACGCGGCACGTCCCAGATTTATGCGGAGTTGCAGCGTACCATCCAAGAATTTTTATCGAGTAGACGTTGGTCTAATGACGTTTTTTCTCCTGAGGAAAAAGTTAAGGTGAATCTTAATTTATTGTTGACGAAAGCCAGCTCACAAGGAGACTTTGAGGCCAATGCGCGTTTGCAAGTTTTGCGGCCTGTTTTTGGCACTTCGTATGAGACGGTGATTTTAAATGTCATCGACAAGAATTTTAATTTCAAATACCTGACTGGAACGCCAATCACCTATAACGATAATAGTTATATGGATAATTTTAGTTCGATGTTGGCCTATTACGCAAACCTATCCCTAGCGTATCATTACGATTCGATGGGTTTACGTGGCGGTGATTTTTTTGTTCAGAAGTTGACGAATTTAACCAACCTCGCCCAAAACTCAGGTTCTGGCTGGGGAACCATGAATGATATACGATCGCGGGTTGCGATTGCGGAAGGTTTGCTGAACCAACAAATGCAAGGGTTGCGTGAGGTTTATTATACGTACCATCGCATTCATTTAGATGCGTTTAAGGATAAGCCCGATGATGCGCGGAAAGGGATATTGGAGTTGCTGACGCAGATTCGTCAGATCAATCAAGTTCGGCCGGGTGCTGCGTCCATCCGCGTGTTTTTCGATTCCAAATCGGATGAGATTTTTTCTATTATGGATGAGGCGTCGCCTTCTGAACGGCAGCAGGCCTTTGCTTATTTGAGTTTATTGGATCCGATTCGCACGGAAATGTATCGGAAACTGATTCGATAGAATATCAGTTTTTTACTCCCAAAAGATCTTTTTCCCCCTTACCTTTGGCAATCCTCCAAGGTTTGCCAAAGGTAGGTGGTTATAAGTTATTTGATTTCGAAAATTATGACCGTTTCGGTCTTTTCACTTACTTTAAATCGGTTGTCAATTCGCTGCCCAACTATCCAGGCAACTGAACCTTTACTAAGCAATAAGTTTGTCGTCTTTTTCAAATTCACCGGTACCTTTTTGTCCGTTAAAAAATCTGAAATCAATTTTTTGCTATTCATACCCAGTGGGCAGAACCAATCGCCTTCCTGTGCTTTGCGAATCTCCAACGGAAAAGTCAGGCTATCTGCGTCTAAACACGCAATATTCGGATCGGTTGGCACTTTGAAATCAGGTGTTTTTTCTTCCACATAAATGTGCAGCATTTTATTCCCTACTTGAATATCTTCGTCCTCTTCTTGAATAAGAATCGGCTTAAACTCGGATTGATCTTTCGGACTGATCACCCATTGCGCCCGATCGATATTCAAAGTAAACAAAGGTGATTCGAAAATCTTGCCTACTTTGTCGGCAGGGTGCTGAATAATTTGTTCGATTTGATCCGGATGAAAATGTAATTCCTGCAACCAGCGTTGTTGCATGACTTTCTCCTTGGACGTTAATTCGGCTAATTTGACGAACTGATTACTTGAAGTATCTGTGGTACAATTAGTAGATTTCCAGGCGTCAAATTCATCTGAAATCCAATCTTCGACAGCTCGAATGCGCGCACTCGTTTGGGCCAAGGTCTGATCGAATGATGGATTCATTTCCTGAAACTTGGGAACAATTTCGTGGCGAATGAAATTGCGTTGGTACTTCGTGGATTCGTTGGATGAATCTTCCCGCCAAGCCATCCGATTCGCAACTACCAAATCAAAAATTTGCTCTTGTGTGGCAAAGGCCAAAGGACGAATCACGTGCCCATTTTTAAGGGGTATGCCGTGAAAACCAGCTAATCCACTGCCGCGTGTCAGGTTTATGAGTACCGTTTCCGCGCTATCCATCAGGTGGTGCGCCGTAGCGATGTATGCGTATCCTTCTTGATGTCTAATTTCTTCGAACCAATTGTAACGCAATAAGCGCGCGGCCATTTGGGTCGAAATCTTTTCTTTTTCTGCGAAGGCTTTTGTATCAAAAACGATGGAATGATAGGAGACTTTCAGGGTTTTGGCAAACTTTTTGACGAACACCTCATCCGCAATCGACTCCTCGCCACGCAAGCTGAAATTCACGTGAGCAATGCCAAAATTAAATTTGGCTTGGGCAAATAATTTAGCCAAAACCACCGAATCAATCCCGCCACTTACGGCCACAAGGATTTTATCTTCCGGTTTAAATAAATTCTCTTTTTGGATAAATTGGATGAAATCTTCCAGCATAAAATTGGTAAATTGCGCGTTCAAACTTTACTATGCGGCAAAGATACCGAATATTCCTGCTTTTCTTGTTGATGTTCCCTGCAATCCTGCAGGCGCAAAGTCAATTGGAAGTCATTCGGGCGGATAGTTTGAATGGGGTCCAACAAGAATTAATCATGCGCAAAACGTTGATTGGACATGTGCAATTGCGTCAAGGAACGACCTTATTAAGTTGTGATCAAGCGGTTTTAAATAGCACAACCAATAATGTTGAGGCGTATGGACACGTTAAAATTGTGCAAGCGGATACGGTGACGATACTTGGCGATACGGCGATTTATAATGGCGATAGCCGACAAGCCTTTATGACTGGGCGCGTGAAGTTGGATGATCATACCATAATTTTAACGACCAACAAACTGGATTATGACATGAATTCGCGCATGGCCATTTACCATACGGGGGCGAAGATTATTGACAAGAAATCTACGTTGACAAGCCGCGAAGGCTTCTACAATACGGTGACGAAAAACTTTTTATTTAAGGAAAAGGTCCGTGTCGTTGACAAAGAAGGCGGGCTTGTTCGGGCTGATTCTTTGCGCTATAATACGGCGTCCAAAGAGGCTTATTTTATTTGTCCTACAGAGATAATTACCAAAAAAGATACAGTTACGACGACCGCGGGCTTTTATAATATGCAAACTAAAGTCTCCAATTTTACCGGTCGGTCTACCGCGCGTACTGCCGAATATATTTTATCGGCTGATACACTTTTCTATGATAGTCCCACGCAGATTGGGGTGGCACGCGGAAATGTGGAGTTTTTGAGCCAAAAAGAAAAGGTGATTTTGACGGGGGATCATGGGCGTTATGCGGGGAAGTCGGGTGTGACCCGTGTGTTTGGCCACGCGCTAATGAAGAATATTTTGGAGAATGACACCTTGTTTTTGACGGCGGATACCTTGGTGTCCGTCAGTATTGAGAAAGATTCGATCCGGAAACTATTTGCGTATAAAAATGTGCTGATTTATAAATCGGACCTTTCGGGTAAATGTGATTCGCTCGGATATGATGTGAAGGATTCGACCATTCATTTTTACCAAAAGCCGATTCTTTGGGCCAATGGCTCGCAGATTCAAGCGGATTCCATGTCATTATTTATGATGAATCAAAAGCTGCGCGAGATGCGTTTGCGCGGACATTCCTTTATCATTACCAAAGACTCTGTCGCTCATTATAATCAAATTAAAGGCCGAAAAGTCTGGGTGTATTTTGCAGATGACTCCAAACTGAAGCGCGTGCAGGTAGATGGGAATGGAGAAAGTGTTTATTATGTGATGGATGATAAACAAGTCACTACAGGACTAAATCGCGTTGAATGCAGCCGAATGAACATTTTTTTCGATGATAATAAAGTGAAGCGTATTGCCTTTATTACCAAGCCTGAAGCCAAATTTGCGCCTCCCAAAGAGTGGAAAGAGGAACTCGAATATTTAGATGGGTTTAATTGGCGCCAAAAGGAAATTATCACCTTGCCGATACTCCTAGACCGGGTGCGTATTGTTAAAAAACCTTAAAATTTGTCCTTTTATCCTGTAAATGGCCTGTTTAGCCTTTTCCTTTTTTGCATTGCAATAAAGTATCCCTATTTTCGTTTTAGAAATTCTACGATGAACAAACGCTTTTTACTTTTAGGGTTATTGGTGCTAGGTCTTTTGATCGCAGCTAAGCCTGCACAGGCGCAAGTAGCTAAGTCAGGTGAGAATTATTTATTTGTCAATGATCGTGTTCAAGTTTCTCATTTATATCCCAATCCGGCCGTTGATTATGCGGAAATTGATTTTCAGATCAACGCGGGTGTCCAAGATGTTAAGCTTACCTTCTACAACATTTTAGGTCAAGAAATAAAAGAAATTACCTTAGAACGTGATCAGCGTTCCGCACGAATTCCGATGCGTGATTTTAATAACGGTATGTATATGTACCAATTGACGATCGATGGTCGATCCGTCGCCACCAAGAAATTAATTGTTCGTAAGGGTATGTAAATAAAAAATCCTTGGTCTTTCGGCCAGGGATTTTTTATTAGACTTCAGACATTAGACGTCGGACATTAGACCTGACAATTTTTCTAACGTCCAATGTCTGA
>CAMCXW010000032.1 GCA_945883625.1 Spirosoma fluviale | reverse complement strand
GCACTCGCCTTTTTCCGTTTAGCAAGTTTCCCCCATACATCCCATTCCCAACTTGATTGTAGACCCATTTGTAAATCGGGAAGATTTTTGGGAATAATTTGGTCATCGGTAATATTGGGAGAGAAATTGGTATCAAAATTACCTATGCCATCCATCGTATACTTACCAAAACGACGTACGCTTGGTTGGACAATTCCCCCGACGGTTGGCATACGCAACCCGCGCTGATACATAAAATCCGCTCGAGAGGCCGCCATTTCTAAAAACCCAATCTTGATATCGTTACTCCGAACCAAAACCGAATCAATTAATTCAACTAATAAACTGTCGCGCTTCCAACAAGCCTGAACATCCGAAACAGAGCTTTCCTCATTAGGTTGGCGATATGTTTCCAAATCAGCATCCACTCGATTCTGAATGCTCAAGTTTGATTGGCAGGAAACGAATCCTAGGCCAAGCAATAAAATCCAAAATCTATTTTTCATTTTTTGACCATTTAGCCGAGAGTGTGGCGAAAACCACATACAATCCCGGGATTACCAATAAACCACCTACCGTTCCTAAAATCATCCCACCTGCGGATGCCGTTCCTATCGTCCGGTTTCCAATCGCACCTGCGCCAGAGGCCACCATTAGCGGAATCAATCCAGCCACAAAGGCAAAGGATGTCATCAAAATAGGGCGTAAACGGGAGAAAGCTCCCTCTTTTGCCGCTTCGATAATCGATGCGCCGTCCTTCTGTTTCGCAATCGCAAACTCGACAATCAAGATGGCGTTCTTACCTAATAAACCGATTAACATCACGAGCGCCACTTGCGCATAAATGTTATTTTGCAAACCAAATAGATACAAGAAAGCATAGGTCCCCAAGGCGCCCATCGGCAAGAAAAGTAGCACTGGGAATGGCAATAAGAAGGATTCATATTGCGCGGCCAACAAAAGATACACGAATAGCAAACAGATCGCGAAAATGAAAATGGCTTGATTTCCTGCCAAATCTTCTTCACGCGTCATGCCCGACCATTCCAACGTATACCCGCGCGGTAGACTCTTCAAGGCCTGCGCTCGTATGATATCCAACACCGCTCCAGAAGAAAATCCAGGGGCAGGTTCACCATTCACCATGGCTGAAGTAAACATGTTATATCGAGTAAACTGCTCGGGACCATACACGCGTTTCATCTTCACGAACGAGGAATATGGCACCATTTCGCCGTCTTTGTTTTTGGCATAAAACTTCAGCACATCATCTGGATGCGCGCGGTAACGCGGATCTACCTGGACCATCACTTTGTACATTTGGCCAAAGCGGATGAAGTTAGTTGCATAAAAACTGCCCAACAACGTTTGCAGGTTATCCATGGCTGGCAAGACATTGACCCCTTTTTGTGCAGCGGCTTCTTGGTCTACTTCCAACATATACTGTGGAAAAGATGGGTCAAAACTCGAGAACGTATTCTGAATTTCAGGCGCCTCATTTAGTTTTTTAGCAAACTCATTTGCTACGCCAGCCAACTTCTGCAAATCTCCAGACCCCGTTCGATCCTGAATTCTAAATTCGAAACCTGATGCATTTCCGAAACCCGGAACGGCCGGAGGCGGGAAAAACTGAATGCTGGCATCCTTGATTCCATTCGTCTTTGAACGAATAATCTCCGTCAATTCATCGATAGTCTCCTTACGCTCTTCCCAAGGTTTTAAGGTAATAATTCCCGTACCATACGAAGCCCCAGAACCATCGGTCAACAAACTAAATCCAGCCAAAGTAGAAAAGGATTCAATCGCATCTACCCCTTTAATCGACTTGTAGACCTGATCCATCACATTTTCGGTACGCTCTAAGGTCGCTCCAGCCGGAGTCGTCGCATTCACATACAAGGTCCCTTGATCTTCAGTTGGTATAAACCCACTCGGCACAATGCCTGATAGGATCACAGTTCCAGCGACAGAGGCAAGTAAAATCACCCACATCAACAAGCGTTTGCTAATCAAAGCACCCACCCAAACCAAATACTTTTGAGCGATTTGATCATAGCGGTGATTGAAGGCATGAAAGAATTTACCCAACCAGGTAGTTTGATTATGCTCCGGTTTTTTCAACAACAACACGCAAAGTGCAGGAGTTAAGGTCAAGGCAGTCAAACCGGATAAGGCAATGGAAATCGCCATCGTTACCGAGAACTGTCGGAAGAATACCCCGATCGGCCCAGAAAGAAACGCCACCGGAACAAACACCGCACCCATCACCAACGTAATCGCTAAAATCGCTCCCGAAATCTCGTGCATCGCCTCTTGTGTGGCAGCAAGAACAGGCATGTCTTTTTCTTCCATTTTGGCATGGACCGCCTCCACGACGACAATCGCATTATCCACCACAATACCAATGGCTAATACCAGCGAGAATAAGGTCAATAAGTTGATGGAGAACCCGAAGCCCAACATAAACGTAAACGTACCAACCAGTGAAACTGGCACCGCAATGATGGGCACGAGCGTCGCGCGCCAATCTTGCAAGAAGATAAACACAACCAGGGCAACTAGTAAAAATGCCTCCAATAAAGTCTTGATTACCTCGTGAATCGACGCATCTAAGAAACGAGAAACGTCATAGGAAATCGTGAAACCCATTCCCGGAGGGAAGGTCGTCGTTTTCAATTCCGACAAACGCTTTTTCACATTCTCAATCACCTCTGCCGCATTCGAACCTGGTCGTTGCTTTAATAATATCGCAGCGGACGGTCGGCCATTTTCTTTCGAAAGTACATCATAATCCAATGACCCAAATTCCACATCGGCCAAATCCTTTAAGCGTAAAATTTGGCCCGTTTCGGTCGCCTTAATAACCAAATTCTCATACTGAGCCACTTGCGTAAACTTTCCCGTATACCGCATGACGTATTGTAAAGCTTGTGGATGTTTACCGGAACTCTCACCGATTTTACCCGGAGCTGCCTCCACGTTTTGATTCCGCAAAGCTTGAACGACATCATCCGCAGATAATTTATAGGCAAACAAACGATCTGGATGTAACCAAATACGCATGGCGTATTCACGTGAACCCATAATATCTGCAAAACCTACGCCATCAATACGCTTCAATTCTGAAAGCACATTGATGTCCGCAAAATTATAAATAAACTTCTCATCGATGTCTTTATCCTCACTCAAGAGGTTCACATACAGCAACATACTATTCACCTCTTTCTCGGTGATTACCCCGGCTTTGATTACTTCTTCCGGTAATTCATCGAGCACCGTCTGCACACGTGTTTGCACGTTTACGGCTGCCACATCAGGATCTGTACCTACTTGAAAGTAGACTTGAATAATACTGGTTCCATCGTTTCCTGAAACAGACGTCATATAAGCCATTCCAGCTACGCCGTTGATGGCACGCTCGAGCGGTGTTACCACGGCTTTAGCACATACTTCCGCATTTGCTCCCGTGTACTTCGTGGTCACGGTTACCGCAGGCGGAGCAATATCAGGGAATTGCGTAATGGGCAATTGCTGCATGGCAATCACCCCTAAAATCACGATAAAAATCGATACAACGATCGACAATACCGGTCGGGTAATGAATTGTTGGATCATGTTACAGCGCTTTATATTCGTTTAATAATTGACGCATCGGCTTGAAGGTCGACTTGATTTTTTGGCCTTGTTTCACAAGCTGAATTCCCTCAATTAGCACGGTATCTTTCGCTGAAAATCCGGATTTAACTAGATAAAAATGTGGAATGCGCAAGTCTGGAATAATACTCTTCATCTTGACAATACCAGTAGCGTCTTTTACAAATACATAACTTTTCTCTTGAATCTCAAAAACTGATTTTTGGGGTATTGCCCAAAAACCAGCTACTTTTTTAGGTAGCTGAACTTTACCTGAAGCACCATGACGAAGTAACCTAGTTGGGTTTGCAAAGCGCGCACGAAAAGCAATATTTCCCGTATTCTTATCAAATTGCCCATCAATAGTCTCGACTAAACCCGTTTGCGGATACGTATCTCCATTGGCCAAAACCAAGGCGACAGATGCCGATTTATTCACGCCACCTTGATCACTAAATGCCAAGTACTCCTGTTCGGACACATTGAAATAGGCGAATACATTTTGATTATCAGACAAGGTCGTCAACAAGGTTCCCTCATCCACCAAACTTCCACTTTTAAAGGGCAAACGATCCACGACGCCATCAAATGGCGCGCGAATGTTCGAATTTTCTACTTTTAATTCAGCGGCACGGACATGGGCACGCGCCTCTTCGCGCTTCGCCGCTAAGCCATCTACCTTCGCAAGCGATATAGCCAATTGGTTTTTCGAAATAACATTTTTATCCACGAGCAAACGGGTATTGACTAAAGTCAATTCCTCCGCTTTTAACTCGGCGGAAGCTTGACCAAGTGCCGCTTTTGCTTGCGCTAAATCAGTTACATATTCTTGACTATTTATCGTGAACATGATCTGACCTTTTTTAACTTGTTTTCCTTCGTCAACTAAAATTCGATCTAGGTAGCCTTTAACCCGCGCACGAATCTCAACATTTTGAATGGCATTAATGTCGGCTACAAACTCCTGCTGAATCGTTGTATCGATGGAAATAGGGGATGAGACTTCCAGTGTTTGTATGTCGACAGCCTCCTCTTTTTTAGCTGTACATGCACTTAGAAGTAGTAATCCGAATAGGTATTTTTTCATTGCTACTTAGTTAGGCCTTCCTCCATGTTGCTTGTAGGAAGGCGGTTGATTTTTCTTTTTCACCGTATCTACCCATTCCACATTGGATGATTTAGGCTGGTATTTAGGTGTTTGTGTTGAAGGCTTAATTTCTTTTTCTTCAACGGGGTTTTGTAAATTTATTTTTTCACTTAAAGTCCGGTTTATCTGATTTTTGTAGTTTTTGCCTTGGCTAAAGCCTACAAAAACCGAACATATAAACAATGACGCAATTGCGAAAGTTTTCATATCAATTTAATTTATCTGTGCGCGATGCACAGATGACAAGAAGATTTTATGATTTTGTTTCAAAAAAGCATGTGCAATTACGCCATGCGGGGAGGGGGAATAATTTGCTCAAGTAGCACGTTCAATTCAGACTCATTCCACTCAGGGAATGAAGTCTTTTGCGGGTTAGGTATTTGCAATTGTGGTACTACATTAATTAATACGGCATGATTCATGCAGTCTTCCGGAGCCCCTTCTTCTACCGAATCTTCTAAAGCTAACTCTTGGGAAATAGCCGTTTCCCCCTTTTCACGAAAATCATCAATAGCTAATGAAAATCCATCTTTCATTAGTAGACAAAACACAAATAAGAAATAAATAACAATTACTCGCATGCGCTTTTATTCGTTAACTTCTTCATAAGGCACATAATCGCCACCTACTTGATCCGATTTAGCCTTATTTTTCGGTGGAACATAATCCACATCGATCACCCCTTCTTTTCGTTGGGCCGCTTTCTGTTGATTACGTATATCAAACTCCGACTGCCTACGATGTACCTGAGTTATTACATAGCCCTTGAAAACGAGTTTCAACAATGGCCAAATAATGTAGTACACCAAAAAAATCAGTCCAAGTACCTTTAACATAATTCAATTAACGGCTTAAATATAAATTTCGTTCCCCATATACTTTACGGAAGAAATCATCCTTTAAATCATCGATGAAGTAAATTGCCTCACCCGTCGATTTCATCTCAGGTCCTAGTTCCATATTTACATTTGGAAATTTACTGAACGAAAATACAGGAATTTTAATTGCAAAGCCTTTCTTCACTGGCTTAAAGTTGAAATCTTTCACTTTTTTATCACCCAACATTACCTTCGTAGCATAATTCACATAAGGCTCTTGATAAGCCTTACAAATAAATGGCACCGTACGCGAGGCGCGTGGATTCGCTTCGATGATATATACCACCTCATCTTTCACTGCAAACTGAATATTCAACAAGCCTTTCGTCTTCAACGCGACCGCAATTTTGCGCGTATGATCCTCGATTTGTTTGATCACATTGTCGGACAAATCAAATGGTGGCAAGACCGAATGCGAGTCTCCCGAGTGTATACCCGCCGGCTCAATATGCTCCATCAAACCGATGATATACACATCTTCCCCATCACAAATCGCATCTGCTTCCGCCTCAATCGCATTCTCCAAAAAGTGATCCAACAAGATTTTATTCCCCGGAATATCCCGTAAAATATCCACTACATGTTGTTCCAATTCTTGCTCGTTGATGACAATCTTCATCGACTGCCCACCCAAAACATACGAAGGACGAACTAATAAAGGATAACCCAATTGGCGACCTAAAGCCACCGCATTATCCGCATCCTCACATACCCCAAATTTTGGATATGGAATCCCCAAGTCTTTCAATAAACTTGAGAATGCTCCGCGATCCTCCGCTAAATCCAAGGCTTCATACGAAGTACCTAAAATCTTTATGCCATATTTGGAAAGTTTCTCTGCTAATTTCAAGGCCGTTTGACCTCCCAATTGTACGATAACTCCCTCCGGTTTTTCATGTTGAATAATGTCATACACGTGCTCCCAGAAAACGGGCTCAAAGTATAATTTATCCGCAATGTCAAAGTCGGTGGACACCGTCTCTGGATTCGAATTAATCATAATCGTCTCATAACCAGCCTCTTTGGCAGCAAGTACCCCATGGACGCAGGAGTAATCAAATTCAATTCCTTGTCCGATGCGGTTAGGTCCAGAACCTAATACCACGACTTTCTTCTTTTTTGATACTTGGGACTCATTGTCCAATACATCGGTTCCTACTTGACCGAAAGTCGAATAGTAATACGGAGTCTTCGCCTCAAACTCGGCTGCACAGGTATCTACACATTTGTAAATACGCTTGATTCCCATCGCATTCCGTTTATCATACACTTCAGACTCCAAACAACGAAGTGTATGGGCAATTTGGCGATCTGCAAAACCTTTGTGTTTCGCCTCTTCCAATAATTCTTTGGGAATATTTGAAAGGGTATATTTTTCTACCTCGCGCTCTAGGCGAACTAAATCTTCAATCTGATTCAAAAACCATTTGTCGATTTTGGTGGCTTGTTGGATCGTCTTAAACGAAATCCCCAACTTAAACGCATCGTAAATATGGAACAATCGGTTCCAAGATGGATTTGCCAATGAGTGCATGATCGCATCTTGGTCACGCAATTCCTTGCCATCCGCTCCCATTCCATTACGCTTGATCTCTAAGGATTGACACGCCTTTTGTAGCGCCTCTTGGAAGTTGCGACCTATGCCCATGGTTTCACCCACCGACTTCATTTGCAAACCTAGCGTGCGATCAGCACCTTTAAATTTATCGAAATTCCAGCGAGGTACTTTCACAATTACATAGTCCAAAGCGGGCTCAAAATAAGCTGACGTTGTTCCCGTAATCGCATTAGTTAACTCATCTAAATTATATCCAATCGCCATTTTGGCAGCAATCTTCGCAATCGGGTAACCCGTTGCTTTCGAAGCTAATGCCGACGACCGCGAAACGCGTGGATTAACCTCAATCGCGATAATCTCATCTGTTTCTGGGTTCAAAGAAAACTGTACGTTACATCCACCCGAGAACTGACCAATGGCATTCATCATCTTAATGGCCATGTCGCGCATCCGCTGATAAATCGTATCCGGCAACGTCATCGCAGGAGCTACCGTGATTGAATCTCCCGTATGAATACCCATCGGATCGAAGTTTTCAATCGAACAAATAATAATTACGTTTCCTAAATTATCTCGTAAAAGCTCTAATTCATATTCCTTCCAACCCATGATGGATTGCTCTACCAACACCTCGTGGGTTGGCGAAGCATGCAAACCTTTGTTCAGGGCCGCATCAAAATCCTTAGCCTCATGGACAAAACCACCCCCCGTTCCACCTAAGGTAAACGAAGGACGAATAACTAAAGGAAAACCAGTTTCCTGTGCAATTTCTTTTCCTTCCAGAAATGAACGAGCCGTACGACCCTTACAAACCCCCACCCCAATTTCAATCATCTTCAACCGGAATTTCTCGCGATCTTCTGTTGTTTCAATCGCCGCAATGTCCACCCCAATTATACGCACACCATATTTTTCCCAAATCCCAGCTGCATCACAATCAATGGCTAAGTTCAATGCCGTTTGGCCTCCCATCGTAGGCAAAACCGCATCGATTTTATGATTTTCTAAGATGTGAATGATCGAGGCTTTCTCTAAAGGCTTTAAATACACATGATCCGCATTCATCGGATCCGTCATGATAGTAGCAGGATTTGAGTTAATCAAGATTACTTCAATGCCTTCTTCCCGTAAGGAGCGTGCGGCTTGAGAACCAGCATAATCAAATTCACAGGCTTGACCAATCACAATAGGACCAGAACCAATAATGAGGACAGATTTAATCGACGAATCTTTAGGCACAGGGTGTATTAATTTTAAGGGTAATGAAAGGTTGTTTTTGACCACATAAGGACTAGGCTCAAAAATTGTACAAAATTAGGGCTTTACCCCCGAAAAGGGAAGTGTTTTTGAAAATAAAATTAAGAGCCTTCGTTCCAACAAAAAATCCCTTATTTTTGACAATTAAAACCTAAAATCGTGCTAAAAATTTTAGTAGCCTTTGATGAAAATCGGGTAATTGGTAAGAATAATGCGTTGATTTGGCATTTGCCAGCTGACCTAAAACGTTTCAAGGCATTGACCACCGGTCATGTCATCATCATGGGTCGCAAAACCTTTGAATCCATCGGGAAACCATTACCCAATCGCACGACCATTGTGATCAGTCGGCAAACCAACCTGCAAATCGAAGGCGTAATCCTAGCTCATTCCGTAGAAGAAGCGATTTTAAAAGCAAAATCACTCACGCGGGAAGACATATTTATTGTAGGAGGTGCTGAAATTTATACCTTAAGTTTGCCTTTGGTAGATCAAGTTTTAGTTACGCAATTGCACGATATTTTTGAAGGCGATGCTTTTTTCCCTGAAATTTCCTCAGAAATGTGGGACCTTACAGAACAAGAGCGGGGAATCACCGACGATAAGAATACTTATCAATTTAGTTACGTTACCTACACGCGCAAATAATGCATCAAATCTTACTCAGCGAATCGCCTCTTTCCATCGACGCTAGCTACCAGTATTTACAGGATTCGGAAGCAGGTGGTATTTGCTTATTTGTAGGAACCATTCGCACTAAAAATCAAAATAAGGATGTTAAAAATTTGACCATGGAAGCGTACAATGCCATGGCCAAAAAACAAATGGAACGCATCGCCACGGAGGCTGCTGAAAAGTGGCCCATTCGCAAAATTACGGTCTCGCACCGAACGGGTAAATTGGAAATTGGCGACATCGCGGTGATCATCGGCGTTTGCTCCATCCACCGCGCAGAGGCTTTTAGGGCGTGCGAATGGCTGATTGATACCTTGAAAAAAGAAGTTCCTATTTGGAAGAATGAATTTTACACCGACGGCTCTGCTTGGCTTGTGCCCCATCCTTGATCGACCATCAAGTTACAGCCGCGAATTTCCGAATTATCAAATCGGCCTAAAACTTTAAAGCGAATACCATCTTCCTCCAACGAACCTAAATCGCGGGTTTCAATAAATGGACAGGAATCTATGTTGGCCAAATCGATAATTTGAATTCCCCCTACCCGACCAGCTTGTGTAACTTTCGCAAACGGATCGGTCACCTCACGTAATTGCACGCGCATCGAAACGCCAGGCGTAAAAATTCCATCGGATGCCGCATATGCCTGCGAAAATAATTCCGTCATGCCGTACTCGGACGCGATATTTGATAACCCTGTAGCTGATTTCAAAAATTCATGGACACGATCGCGAATCCACTCTTCCCTTCGGCCTTTCATCCCTCCCGTTTCCATAACTACGATCCGCCCTTGTGCAACCGCATCTTGCCAAAAAGCAAAATCTTGACCCGAATCAATCCAGTCCAATAAGCCAAAAGTCACGCCCATCACCCAAATTTTCCGCTCCGTTAGTAACGCGGTCTTAATTTGGCTAACTAATTCCTCGTATTGATTCAGAAAAAATCCGGCAATTGGTGAGCCTGATTCTTTGATGAAATAATCCATCATAAAAACCAAGGAAGAGGTACTCCGTTCTAAGTAGGAGGGCAATAAAGCAAATATATGGTAGTCTGTTAGTGGACCATATTGTTGTTCAAAAATGCGTTTGGACTGCAGCTGGTAAAAACCAGGGTCGCAAACTGGATGTTTCGATGAAATTTGTCCTGTCGTACCGGAGCTTTCAAAGTCAAATAAAACGGGCGCATTCCCAGTCTGCACGCGGTGATTTTTGAATAATTCAATGGGTAGAAAAGGGATTTTAGCTAGTGTATTCACCGCCATTGTGTCAATTTGAAGCAATTCGATGTACTGGCGGTACAAAGGGTTGTGCGTCCAGGTGAATTGAAACATATCTAAGGCAATCGCTTCGAAATCCGAATTTTGCATATTCAGAACTTTTTTTTTCAGTTCTGAACGCCGTGATTCCCAAACGTATGACTCGGTAGGCATTGCTTTTTTTGAATATGTAAACAAAATTAAACCAAATCATTAACTTTACGAACTATGTTTCAGATGGCCCGCATTTTATACTGGTTCTTTAGCTTTGTGATCTTTAGCTCTTGTTTACGAGAGCCTGAATGGTCGTCAACTCCCGTCATTAAATTTGAGAAGATCGAAAAAATCACGAAGGTTACTAATGATGGTTTTGGAGGAAAAACGAAATTGGATTCAGTGATCATGTTCATTCGTTTTCAAGATGGCGATGGGGACCTCGGCGTTACCCAAGCAGAAGTAGTTGCCAGTCCAGCCAAATATAAAGATTTTAGAAATTTTGAGGTAGCTGTAATGCATAAGAAAAATGGCAAGTTCGACCTAATAACCTTTACGCCGCCATTGGGTGGACTCATGAATTTCAATTTCAATCCTGATCGAAAAACGGGCGCTATTGAAGGAAGTATTTCCTATTCCACCCAATTCGTCTATGCTTTTTACAAAGGCTATTCTCCTCGATTTACCCCGAATAACGATACCCTAAAGTTTCAAATATTCATTCGCGATAACGCCAAAAACGTAAGTAATACGGTAGAAACAGACCCCATTGTGATTTTTCAAAATTAACTTCATCAAACACATGAAAATTAACGCCTACCTCATTGGGTTACTATTCCTATGTAGCCTAACACTTCAAGCCCAAAAAGAAATCACACTCGCGGACATTTGGAAAAATGGAACGTTCCAACAAAAAAGCATTCAGAACCTAAATTGGGCCGAGGATGGCCAGTCCTATTTGGAATTAAAAGGAGGTAAAATCTTAAAAACTAATATCCAAGATCCAACGAAATCAGAGGTACTCTTCGATGAAAAAGTGGTCAAAACGGCAACTGGGGAGGCTATTCGTGTGCAAAAATTCAGTTTATCGGCAGATGAGAAAAAGATTCTTATTGGAACTGCCTCAGAACCAATTTATCGGAGAAGTTCAACGGAAATAAATTATGTGTTTGATCGTGCTTCACAAAGCTTAAAATTATTGGTTAATGGAGGAAAGCAAATGCATGCAAGCTTTTCGCCAGACGGGAAAAAGGTTGGTTTCGTTCGTGAAAATAATCTGTATTGGGTGGACTTAGCTACAGGAACTGAAAAGGCCGTAACGACAACAGGTAAAATAAATGCACTTATCCATGGCGTTTGCGATTGGGTATATGAAGAGGAATTTTCTTTCTCGAAAGCATTTGCGTGGTCGCCTGATAGTAAAAAGATTGCTTTTTACACCTTTGATGAAACGCAGGTCCCCGTGTATAACATGCAAATGTGGGGCGATTTGTATCCGAAAGATTACCGTTACAAATATCCAAAAGCGGGCGAAGCAAATTCGATTGTTAGTTTATCTATCGCAAACATTGAAAATAATGTTACCCAAAAAGTGGCTGTTGGGCCCATTAAAGACCAATACATTCCACGCATGAAGTGGACAAAAAGCTCCGATGTTTTGGCATTCATTCGCTTAAATCGCTTGCAAAATCACATGGAATTAATTCACCATCAACTTAGTCAGGCGAAAGAGACCATTATTTATGAAGAAAAATCAGATACTTCGATCGAGATAGAATCCATTGGAAATGACATTACGTACTTGAGTGATCAGAAAAATTTCATTTTTACTTCCGAAAAAAGTGGGTTTAAACATATTTACTTGCAAGAAATTGCGTCGGGAAAACAGCAGGCCATTACACAAGGTAATTGGGAGGTGGATGATTTTTATGGGTTTGACGAAAAGACAAAAACGCTTTATTTTAATTCAACAGAGCGGACGCCTATTGGGCGTGATGTATATCAAATTCAGCTTAATGGATCTGGGAAAAAATTAATTGCAGGCACTTCGGGTACGAATACAGCTACCTTTAGTCCAGACTTTTCTTATTATATATTGACACAAAGTTCGGCTAAAAGTCCATCAAAAATCACGCTGCATAATACCAAATCTGGGTTAATGCGTGTGCTAGAAGACAATGCTACCTTGGCCAGCCAAATTACTGAATATGGAATTTCGCCCCGGGAATTTTTTGAAATCCCGTTGGCAAACGGTGATCATCTGAATGGGTATGTGATTAAGCCTTCGAACTTTGATCCGAATAAAAAATATCCCGTTTTAATGCATGTGTATGGAGGACCGGGGAGTCAGCAGGTATTGGATACGTTTCCGGGTGCCGATTTCTATTGGTATCAAATGCTTTTGAAAAAAGGGTATTTAATTTATTGCGTTGATAATCGCGGGACGGGCGCACGCGGCGTTGCTTTTAAAAAAATCACCTATCAGAACTTGGGTAAAATTGAAGTAGAGGATCAAATTTTTGCGGCTAAGTATTTGGGGGGATTGCCTTATGTAGATGCTTCGCGGATAGGCATTTGGGGTTGGAGTTATGGCGGATTCATGTCGGCCAACTGCCTGATGCAGGGTTCCTCGGTATTCAAGGCGGCCATTTCGGTGGCACCTGTAACAAATTGGCGTTTTTATGATTCGATTTATACGGAGCGGTACCAGCGTACACCGCAGGAAAATCCGCGTGGGTATGATGATAATTCACCGGTGAATCACGTAGATAAGTTGAAAGGGAATTTATTACTTGTCCATGGCACTGGAGATGACAATGTCCATTTTCAAAATTCGGTTGCACTTGAAGATGCGTTGATACATGCAAACAAGCAATTTCAAAGCTTCTATTATCCAAACCGAAATCATGGGATTTATGGTGGAAATACCCGCTTACATTTGTATCAAATGATGACTAACTTTTTAGAGAAGAATTTATAGTCGGCTCAGAAGATTGTACATCTCAGCATTCAACCGGTATTTTAACATGCGCTGATCCTTTTCGTCTGTTTGAACATCGAGTCCTTCCTTTCCTGGATAGATGAGGCTCAAAGCTTTGGTGAAATTATTGAAAAGGGTGGCTCGAAATTGCCGTTGTGATTCCGGAGAGCTTTTATGTTTACCAAAAAACGCGATAATCTGGTGTCCGGTTACATAGCCTTGTCGGTAATTTAAGAGCATAAATTCCATGAATTGTCTTTCATTATCTCCTAGTAAGACCGCTAATTGGTGTTTTTTGCGACGTTTACGAAGCGCTGAAATGGTGGACAACAAAATGATAAAAATCAAAACCCCAGCAAAAATTAATCCTATTTTAGAGAATTCACTCGCCCATGTATCTTGCGTGATAACTCCTAGGTAATCACTCTCTGCCAACAATTGGGATACCGCTATTTTAGAATAACCTGCAACGCGGTATGGATAGGCAGTAGGGGCATTGGTAAAAACTAACGTATCGCCAACCAAGTGCGTAAGTTTCTCTAGACTCTCATCGGAATGGCCATCACTGATGTGAATGCGCTCCGGATTACGCCATCGGTAAGCTTTATAACTATCCTGTGTATCAATGATGAGGACCGAATCGAAATTATTCGTTTGTTGGACTAAATCAACCATTACAAAATAACGCCCATTAAAGTGATAATTTTTAGAAAGGTCTTTAGCAAAATAATCCTTAAACGTGGGCATTTTGACAGTACCTACCGTGACAAATTCTTTTTTATCGAAATTATATTCATAAATATTCCAATCGTAAATAAATTTTGTATTTAACTCCGTATCATTGGACTTAATGTTAGCGAACGTGATGAAGCGATCTTTTTTCGCAGAATATCCAGAAGGACTGAAGGTAATTGCTTTGGGAATATCGCCATTTGCTTGAACGCTTAACCATTCTCTTCCTTTAAAACTAAATTCGGCAATCACATTGGTCGACTGCCAAAAACCGTAGCCCCCAAACGTATATAGCTTCCCATTTCGCAGAAATTGATAGGACTTACAGTTTGAACCACGAAAAAATGTTCGGTCGATCCGTTTAATTTCCCAAGTAGATTTATCTACAATATATACTTGACCTGTGCAATGTATCGTTAAATAAACCTGGTTTTTCGAATTGGGAACTTGGGATTCTGTCACGCCACGATCGGTGGATAAGAAATCTCCTGGAATAACATCAACATATTTTGCTTTGGCTACAAACTGCCAATTAACCCCATCATTGCACCGAAAAAATTGTTGTGTCGCATAGTCCAAACGAAAAAATTGCGATGAGTTTTGTTCGCGCCATTTTAAAAATTGACCCCTAGCAGACAGGCTACAGAAGCAAACAAATAAAAACACATAAAGCCGAATACGATTCAAATTTTAAAGTTTAGATTTCAAAAATGCACTTTTTTAAACTAAAATTTAAAAAAATCTTAGCGATTGGTCAAAAAATTATACCAAATTTTTGAACAAAAATGGCTATTTTTGGAACTTGTAAAATTCCGATAGATTTATGACGTTACACCGCGAAGGAAAATCACTATTAATTAGTTCATTGCTTATTGTCTTAGTAATTAATGGGCTGGTTGCTTATTTCTTCCCTGAAAATGTGTACCTGCGCGAGTCAATCGTGGTTATTACATCGCTATTTTATTTAATCATTCTTCAGTTTTTTCGTGTGCCTGCGCGTCATACAGAAATCAACCCAAATCACATAATTGCCCCAGCAGATGGGAAAGTTGTCGTGATAGAAGAAGTAGAGGAACCTGAATATTTCAAGGGAAAACGCAAGCAAGTTTCAATTTTCATGTCACCTATTAACGTACATGTTAATTTTAATCCTATTTCAGGTATTGTTTCGTATTTCAAATACCATCCAGGTAAATATTTAGTGGCTTGGCATCCAAAATCAAGTACGGAAAACGAACGTACCACTTGCGTAGTCAAACACGAAAATGGCACTGAAATTTTATTCCGTCAAATCGCAGGAGCGCTAGCCAAGCGTATCTGTTGGTACGTCAAAGAAGGTGACGCTGTAACGCAAGGACAAGAATTTGGGTTTATTAAGTTTGGTAGTCGGATCGACATTTACCTCCCTTTAGACGCAGAAATCTGTGTTAACATTGGCGATAAGCCAGTTGGCAGTGAAACGGTTATCGCCAAACTTCGCTAATCAATCCCACTATTTTCTCGAGGCCTTTTTGGTCCACCTCTGAAAAGTCATTCAACTTATCTGAGTCAACGTCCAATACCATGATAACCTCGCCTGCCTGATTTTTGACGGGCAAAACGATCTCTGATTTGGATGCGGATGCACAGGCGATATGCCCCGGAAAAGCATCTACGTCAGGAACGATGATAGTTTCTGCCGTTGTATATGCGTGGCCGCAAACCCCTTTATGAAATGGGATTCGCGTACAGGCAACAGGACCTTGAAAGGGACCAAGGACAAGTTCGCCGTTTTTTACGAGATAAAAACCGACCCAAAAGAAACCAAAAACTTCCTTTAGTGCGGCGACGATATTAGCCAAATTAGCGGTCTGATCGGACTCACTTTGAACTAAACTGGCAATTTGGGGGAATAAAACGGCATATTTCTCTGTCCGACTACCTGTGGGAATATGTAAATCTTCCGCCATGTTAAAAATGTCTACTGATGTATGATTCGTTTGCAGGGCAAAGCCACGCACTTCGATAAGCGGTTATTTGCTCTGTTAAAGGTCTTAATATAATGTCTGTTGGGCTGATATTTCCCGCCTCAACGTGAGATTTTATCTGACTGATAGGGATTAGTTCTAAGATTTCTCCCCGAATAACCGCTAAATCCCGGTTGAAAAAATCAATAGTTAGGTTGGCCGCCAGCTCTTTAAACCAGCGCGTCGAAGCATCGATCGAGCAGCCGGAAGCTTGATTCACCGACTCATTGACAGCGACTACAACAACTTGATTAAACCGAATTTCAAAGGATGCTTGCAACGGAGCGCCGTGTGCTTCCCAACTTTGCGTTCCATTTTCCAATGTTTGGCTGATTTGCTGAGCTTCGCTGGGTTTAAAGGGACGATTTGCTTGATAGATCCATACACGTGCATGGTCCGGCATTTTTTCAAAGGGTATATACATAATTATTGAATGCTTTGTTGGACGAGTTCAGCTAAATCCACCAACTGGATTTCGTGGTCTTTGCCGGTCTTATTTAGTCCGTCTTGCAACATGACCATACAAAAAGGGCATGCCAAAGCTACTTTTTTTACCCCAGATTCGATAATTTCTTCTGTCCGTTTTACCTGAACATCTTGTCCGCCTGGCTCTGGTTCTTTGAAAACTTGGGCACCGCCGGCACCGCAGCAGAGGCCTTTGGTCCGACAGCTTTTAAGTTCCTTTAAGTCCTTGTTCAGGCTGGCAATAATTTGGCGAGGGGCTTCGACAATTCCATTTCCGCGACTGAGGTAACATGAATCATGGTAGGCAATCGTCTCCGCATGTTCATTGACTTGAATTTTTCCAGATGCCAAAAGCTCAGCTAATAATTGGCTATGGTGAATTACATCGTACGTACCGCCTAAACTAGGGTATTCATTTTTCAGTGTATTGAAACAATGGGGGCATGAAGTCACGATCTTTTTTACGGCATACATATTGAGTACCTCAATATTTTGCATGGCCTGCATTTGAAACAGAAATTCGTTTCCGGCTCTGCGCGCGGGGTCACCGGTGCATGATTCTTCAGTCCCAAGTACCGCAAAACTTAGTTCGGCTTTGGTCAAAATTTCACACATGGCCCGTGTTACTTTTTTGTGGCGGTCATCAAAAGAACCTGCACAACCTACCCAAAAAAGGTATTCTGGACTTTCGCCCCGAGCGGCCCATTCAGCCATTGTCGTTATTTGAAGTTCCATTATTTTTTCTTTTGTAATGCACGCATTTGCTCCACGGTTAATCGGCTTCCATCATCGCTCCATCCAGGGGGGCCAAAAAGATACCCAAATACTTGCTTGATGCTTTTGGCATGCACGAGGTCCTTGCCGATTTGCACCCACTCATAGAAGGCAATCTTCGCCGGATTATAGCTTTCAATCTGTTTGGTCAAACCATAATTTGGACGTGCTTCCTCAGCTTTAAATGATCCAAAAATACGATCCCAAATAATCAAAACACCGGCATAATTCGTATCTAAATAGTCTAAATCCGTTCCATGATGCACGCGGTGATGCGAGGGGGTATTGAAGAATTGTTCAAACCAATTTGGCATTTTTTGAATAAACTCCGTATGAATCCAATATTGGTATAGCAGGCTGGTTTGTTGGAAAAAGAACACGATAAACGGATGCACACCCACCAGCGGAAGCCAGGCCCAAAATATAAATCCGCCGGTTATACTACCTGTCCATGTTTGGCGCAGTGCTGCCGCTAAATTGTATTTAGGGGACGAATGGTGTACCATGTGCGAAGCCCAGTAAAAGCGAATTTCATGTGAAATGCGGTGTACCCAATAATAGGTAAAATCCTCTCCTAAAAAGGCGAAAACCCATACAGGCCACCAGTTAAATTGAAAATCTGCTATGCGCCAATGTTCATACACGTAGAAATAAGTGACAAATGCGAGGCCTTTGGTTATGGTACCAACAGCCAAATTTCCGAGTCCTAATCCGATGGAAGTCAGAGAGTCTTTGGCCTCAATAAAATCCCGATGCTGCTTATAGGCAACCCAAGATTCAAACAAAACCGTGATAAGAAAAAACGGTACGGCGTATAGAATTAATTGCGGTGTCATAGTTGCTTGATGAAATCTACGGATGCTTTTATGGGCAAATCAACCCGCTTCCCCAGAATATCTGAGGTAATTACGTGGTAACCAGAAAGCGGAAATGCGTGTTCTTTTTTGATTTTGCTCCCTAATTTAGGGAACATGTCACGCATGGCTTGTACCGAAACAACATCATCTTGATGGGCCTCATCTTGGTAATAGTAGGCTAAATATACCGGCACTTTCACTTGCGCAAAAACCTCATCCGTCATTTCATGCGTCAAGAAATTTTGGATCGCAACGATACCTTCCAGGCGGTAATGCAAACTCCAAAAACTCGTATGGCCCGAACTCACAGAAGGAATATCACGGAAGTCGCTGCGCATCACGGCACGGGCAAGTTGTAAACCCCAAGGATTGTCAACCAGCGGTGCAGTGGGATCTTTGATCGCAATACATGGCCCGTAGAGCATGAGTGCCTTAATTTCAGGATGACGGGTGGCCAAAACTAGGGACATCGCTCCTCCGAATGACGTTCCTAAAACGACTACTTCATCACCTAATTTTTTTGCAATGGCATAATAATTTTCGACACTTTGGTAGAATTTATCAGCTGTGGCTTTGGCCATTGTGGAGTCGGTTGGGAATTCCCCATGATCTTCCACGCGGGCAAGCACTAGATTTGCCCCAAAAGCTTTCGCCACTTCTTTATGTAAGGGGTTCCCTTCCATGGGCGACGCCGAAAATCCGTGAACATAAAGGAAAACCTTTTTCGTTTTTTGTGGATTTGCCGAGTCTGCCCAAATAATTTGTCCCTGATTATCCGGCTTCAAATTACGATTTGTGGCTTCTTTGGCGTGTAGGTAGTTGGCGATTTCACGTGGTTCATTGGGTATGTCGGTCCAACTAGGCCCTTTGATTTCTGGGGCCTTTGGATGTGGTCCAAGGAAGTATAAGGCGGTTAGGCCAACGAGTACTAGTAGTAATTTTTTCATGATTTAGCCCAATTTAGTCGGTCGCTTGGATTGAATTTCCAAGGGGCCTGATTCGTTTCTATGTTGGCAAACATCGAATTCCAAGCCCCTGGTGCATCAGATTGCTCCATAATTTGAAAGCGGCGTAATTCGAGGATGATGTCTAGTGGGGAGAGTTGGATCGGGCAGGCTTCCACGCAGGCTTGGCAGGTAGTGCAGGCACGCAATTCTTCAGCAGTAATGTAGTTTCCAAGAAGTACGTTTGTGGATTGTGGATCTTTTTGGAGTTCTTCTAGTCTGTCACGCGTATCCATCATGATTTTACGTGGAGACAGTGAACGCCCGGTTTGATTTGCAGGGCATTGTTCGGTACAGCGGCCACATTCGGTACAACTGTAGGCATCGAGTGCATTTTTCCAGGTGAGATCTTTGATGTCTTGTGCCCCAAATTTCAAATCAGGGTTACTGGCTTCTCCGGGTTTACCCAACATGATATTCACCTCGTTCGTCACATGTGGCATGGCATCCATTTGGCTAATTGAGTCAATTTTGGAATAATACACCGCCGGGAAAGCGAAGAAAATATGTAGGTGCTTTGAATAGGTTACATAGAGCGCAAAAAGTAGGATACCAATGATATGAATCCACCAGGCTGTTTGCTCAATGAGGTGAAGATTTTCTTGTGGCAACCAAGGCTTCATGTGTTTTGAAATGATGAATGATTGCCCTGGATCTGCTGCGTTCATGACATAAAGCGCTGACATGAGCACTAGTTCAATGATCAAAATAAGCATGGCATCTTTGATGGGAAATCCATTCAATTCGCGATGACTTGCTGCGCGTAGGCGCTTTACTTGATGACTTAAGCGACGGGCTATAAAAACGACACAAGCCACCACCACCCCGCCAGCGAGGATTTCAAAAAAATTAATAAGAATGGGGTAAAAATTTCCGAGAAATGGAGCGAAAATTCGATGTGTTCCGAGTAGTCCATCGACGATAATTTCAAAAATTTCGATATTAATTAGGACAAATCCGAGGTAAATTATCAAGTGCATAATGCCAACAAAAGGCTTCTCAAACATCTTTTTTTGCCCGAATGCAAGTAATAGGACCCGTTTCCAGCGCTCACTTGCATTCGTAACAATCACGGGTTTTGCGAGATGAATGGTTTTTGCTATTTGTCCAAAACGCCGAGCTATGAGATAGCCCATGATTAAAAGTAAGGCGATGAAGCTAATTTGATTCATGTTGATGAGTTTGGCGGTAAACGCTGCCGGGGTCTACGACCCCGGCAGCGTTACCAAAATCCGTTCCGAAACTAGCGCAAATTTGCGAGAGAAAAAAATCAAGAAGGTGATAATTTTTATCAATTTAAATCGAAAGGTGCAATTATTAAAGCTGCAATTTTGAGATAAAAAAAGATGAAAAATTTTATAGATCCACTAATTGAAAAATGTGTATTTCATGTTTATACTCGTGGAATTGACAGAAAGCCAATATTTCTAACAGACAAGCATTATAGATCTTTCCTACGCAAATATGAACGCATGGTAAGTCCTTACGTGGATACATATGCATTTTGTCTATTAGGTAACCATTTTCACTTTTTAATTCGGATAAAATCAAACCAAGAAATTGATAAACTGATCGATCTAAAAATGCTCCCTATCCGAAAAGTTCCAGTAGGCCTTTTCATCAGTAGAAAAATAGGCAATTTACTAAACTCACATGCTCAAATGTTTAACATAGCAACTAGTAGAACTGGTGGTTTATTTGAATCTCCCTTCAGGCGAAAACCGGTTGACTCAAGTCAATACCTTACTCATTTGATCAAATACATACATTTAAATCCTATTACCCACGAGATTCATGGAAACTATGAATTTTATCCTTACTCTTCCTATCGAGAATATTTCAAATTCAAATCAAGAATCATTGATAAAAATGAGGGATTATTTTGGTTTGGGAATCTAGAAGTTTTTGAAAAATTCCACGAAACGGCAACATCGGAGCAAAAAATATCCAAGTTATTGATAGACTAATTCTGTCTTAAAAACGTTTCCGGAGTAACGCTGCCGGGGTCTACGACCCCGGCAGCGTTTACCGTAATTCTTTTTTTAGAAAGCGGCCTGTTTCACTGCCCTTCAACTTAGCAATTTGCTCGGGAGTCCCCGACCCTATTAATTGACCACCCGCATTTCCACCCTCGGGACCCATATCAATGACATAATCTGATACCTTAACCACATCTAAATTATGCTCAATGATTAATACCGTATTTCCTTTGTCCACCAACTTCTGTAACACATCTAACAATAATTTAACATCCTGAAAATGCAAACCCGTCGTAGGCTCATCCAATACATACAAAGTCTTGCCCGTATCTTTCTTAGATAATTCCTCGGCTAGTTTGACACGCTGCGCCTCCCCACCTGACAACGTAGTGGCATGTTGGCCCAAGGTAATATACCCCAAACCAACTTCAGACAAAGTCTGTACCCTCCGATGAATCCGCGGCTGATTTTCAAAAAATTCCAGCGCCTGCTCCACCGTCATGTCCAACACATCCGATATGGATTTTCCCTTAAATCGAACTTCCAACGTCTCCCGATTAAATCGCTTCCCCTTGCACGTCTCACATTCCACCAGCACATCAGGCAAAAACTCCATCTCAATCTTCTTGCGACCCGCCCCCTCACAACTCTCGCATCGGCCACCTTTTACATTAAAACTAAATCTACCAGCCTTATAACCCCGAATTTTCGACTCCGGTAATTCACAATACAAGGCCCGAATATCCGTATACATATTGGTGTAAGTCGCCGGATTTGACCGCGGCGTACGACCGATGGGTGACTGGTCAACTTCAATAATTTTATCAATATGTTCCAGACCCGTCATCGACTTAAACGGCATCGCATCCCGTTTTGTCCGATCAAAATGCTGCTTTAATTTCAACACCAACGTGTCATGAATCAAGGTTGATTTACCTGAACCAGAAACCCCCGTCACCGAAATAAATTTCCCCAAAGGCAACGATATCGAAACATTTTTCAAGTTGTTCCCCGTCGCACCATTCAGCTCAATGTGATGGCCATTTCCAGGCCGACGAGCCTTCGGAACTTCAATGGATAACTCTCCATTTAAAAACTGGGCCGTAGGCGTACCTAATTTGATGAAATCTGCCGGTTTTCCGAACCCCACCACATGACCGCCATGTCGGCCAGCACCCGGACCAATATCCAGAATATAGTCTGACTCCAGCATCATATCCTTATCATGCTCCACCACTAAAACAGAATTTCCCAAATCACGTAAATCCTTCAAGGCCTGAATCAACTTTTCATTGTCCCGCTGATGCAACCCGATTGAAGGCTCATCCATGATATACAAAACACCGACCAATTGAGTACCGATTTGAGTGGCTAAACGAATCCGCTGCGACTCGCCTCCCGACAAAGTCTTCATAGGTCGATCAAGCGTCAAATAGGTCAACCCAATTTGCGTCAAAAACCCAACGCGCTTACGAATCTCCTTCAATACCTCCGAACCAATCTGCCGCTGACGATCAGAAATGCGCAACTCAAGCCCCTCCAACCATTGCTCTAATTCAAGCACATCCATTTGGGCCAACTCCCCAATATGCTTTCCATCAATCTTAAAATGCAAAGCCTCCTTTTTCAAGCGATAGCCTCCACAATCTGGACACGTTTTTATAACTAAAAAATCCTTTAACCAATCCTGCGTCTTCTCCGATCCACTCTCCTGCTGACGCTTTAAGAAATTAATAATTCCATCATATTTGGTACTCCACTCCGTCCCCACATATTTTTTCGAAGGAACCGGAACCGGCTCATCCGTCCCATACAACATCATTTCCACCGCATCTAAGGGAAATTTTTCTATGGGCGTAGATAAACCCACTTGAAAAGGCTTTAACAATACTTCTAATTGCTTAAAAATCCATAACTCCCGGTACTCGCCTATCGGCGCAATAGCCCCACGAACAATACTCAATTTGCGATCAGGAATCACCGAATCCTCTGTAATTTCCTCAATTACCCCCAAGCCATTGCAGCATGGACAAGCACCATACGGGCTATTAAACGAAAATGTATTGGGCGCAGGCTCATCATATGATAAACCAGTTTCAGGATCCATTAATGTCTGTGAAAAATAATGCACATGTAAAGCCCCGTCTAGTACATAAACCTGACCTTTCCCCACCAGCATCGCCGTCTGTAAACTTTGCGATAAACGCACCCGCTCATCGTCTGTCACGACCAAGCGATCGATCACCACCTCAATATCATGTACTTTAAATCGATCCAATTGCATCTTAGGCTCAATGTCGAGAATCTCTCCATCCACCCGCACTTTGGTATATCCCCACTTCGCAATCTGCACAAAAAGCTCGCGGTAATGGCCCTTACGTCCCTTTATTACTGGCGCTAATAAAACAATCTTAGATCCGTCAAACTGCGAAGTCAGGGTGGCAATGATTTGGTCAACAGATTGTTTGACCATTTTTTGGCCACTCAAATACGAAAATGCCTCCGAACCACGCGCAAACAACAAGCGCAAAAAGTCGTAAATCTCCGTTGTCGTACCTACAGTCGACCGTGGATTTTTAGACGTAGTTTTTTGTTCAATTGAAATTACAGGTGAAAGCCCCTCAATCTTGTCCACATCAGGACGCTCCATGTTTCCCAAAAAGGACCGGGCATAGGCCGAAAAACTTTCCATATACCGGCGCTGTCCCTCTGCGTAAATGGTATCAAATGCCAACGAAGATTTTCCGGAACCTGAGATTCCCGTCACAACCACTAGCTGGTTACGCGGAATAGATACATCAATATTCTTCAAATTGTGCTCACGCGCACCCAATACCTCAATATGTGAAAAACCCGTTAAATCCATGCCTTCTCCTAAAATTCAATCCACAAAAGTACAAAAAAAGAGGCTGCCCTTTTCGGGGCAGCCTCAAGAAAATATAAATAAATCTTAATTCAATAATTCATCAAAAGTCAAGCTAACATAGTACATGGTACCCACCAATGGGTTAGCCCATCCTGTTTGATAAAGCTTACCTCCCAAATTAGTTCCACCCACTTTTAAGATAGATTTCATACTAGACAATCTCTTGCTAACCTGCATATCTAATGTATGGAATGCTGGAATTAAACTTAATTGCTGTTGGTTTAAGACCTGATTAACAATCGATGACTGCCAAACAAACTTCTCTTGATATCTCCATACAGCACTTACACCCCAGCCTGAACCACCGATATTCCGGTTAGATAATGAAACGTTTGTACGGTAGTTAGGTGTATTAAACGCTAATTGGAAATTAGGTAGTCCACCTGTATCCTTCAACTCATTATATGAAACGTTCGTTCCAGCCATCCAGTTATTACCCAATTGGTAATCTAAGCTAACACCCCAACCTTGCGTAATAACTTCACTTTCAACATTTGATGGGAAAGAGAAAATCTTGTTTCCAAGAACAGTTTTATCTTGATGCTGAGAAGGCAATTGAACAACTACTTGTCCCGCTGAGAAGTTGGTGAAACTTGAACGATACGCATACACATCAGCTAATAAACGATTTCCTAACAATCCTTTATATCCAACCTCCATTGTACGCACTTGCTCAGGCTTCCAAGGCTTTGCCGTGTAAGCAACAGGCTTTCCTTGTAGTACCGATGGCAACGTAAATGAATTACCCGATAATTTGTAACGATCTTGAATAACTGCCAAACCTCCTAATAAACGAGCAGACGGAGTCAGTAAGTTGATGTACTGATCTTGTGTCGTTGGGATACGGAAACCTGTTTGGTACGAAGCACGGAAATTCGAACGACCTTCTGTAAATACACCCGAGAAACGAGGGCTAAACTGACCATCAAAATTTTCATTCTTATCATAACGTAATGAAGCAGATAACTTTAACTTGTCAGCTGCAAATTTCTTCGCAAATTGTGCGTAAGCACCATACTCTGAGATTGTAAACTCATCTCCGTTATCTTGCAATGCAAATAAAGAACCTTCTGAATTTAACGCATAGCGACGGAAGTTTGCACCTACAATCATTTCAAACTTGTTGCCAAGTTTCTCAGTCAAATTGTACATACCCTCCAAGTGATATAGCGCTGATTTATCCGTAAACTTAGCTCCTTGAGGCAAAGCCTTTTCTTTTATCGCTGCTACAGCCGTATTAAATGCAGGAGTACCAGGAATCAACCGATTCGCATCAGCAATCGCGCGTGCATTCGCATGATATGTAGGAAATAAAGCTTGGGTACTTGCAATCGCTGTTCCAATAGCCGTAGTAGGATTTCTTGTCGCTGCAAGTGTAGTCTGCAATACAGTTCCAAAGTTCTGTAAAGCTGCACCAGCAAAAGCACCGAAGTATTCTGGGTACCAATCTGTCGAAGGCTTAGCCGCTTCATTTACTAAAGCCCCCAAAGTTCCTGTCGCATATGCATCACCTGAATTCTCTTGCGTTGTATATGCACGAACGAAGAAATTAGATCCTTTCAATTCCGCTTTATACTGACCCATCGAGAAGTTCTTGATTGAATAACGATCCGCTCCTGTATACAAAGTAGTTCCTTGACCATAAGATCCTTGCATAATCAACTCAACTTTATCATTAAAACGATAATGCAAAGCTGCATTAAATTTAATGTTACGATTTGTGTACGAAGCTAAATCAGCTTCCTCATATCCCTGACGTGAAACTTGAACATTTGGTGCAATATAGCTTAGAATAGCAGCAGGTGATAATGCCCCGCCCGTAGCACGTGAAATTCCATTAATTCCTGCAGTCAATGGATGGTTTGGCACACCTAATAAAGGTGATAATGAAGACAACATATTCACATTAGTCTCATCACCAAAAATACTTACCCCATTATAACCCACATTAGTCCGGTGATTTCCATCACCTAAACCACGACCATTTAATAAACTCTGATCTCTAAAATCTGTTGATTGCCAATCTTCAGCGCTCAACATATTAAAGTTAACCTTGTAAGCCCATTTGTTGTTGATTGCCTTCGCATAACGGAATGAGATGTCGCCATAAGGAGTAGTCGCTTGCGAACGATTAGATGCAGTCATCGCACCCGCTTTGACCTGAGCACTTAAACCTTGATATAAAAATGGCGATTTAGAATTCATCAAAATGATACCATTCAATGCATTTGGACCATATAAAGCAGAAGCAGCTCCTGGCAATACCTCAACACCTTCTAAATCCAATTCAGAAATACCTACGATATTACCTACCGAGAAATTCAAACCTGGTGCTTGGTTATCCATGCCATCAATCATTTGAACTACACGAACGTTACCGTTTCCGTTAAATCCACGCATGTTGATAGATGAAAATGAAACCGACTGTGTACTCACTTCAACACCCTTTAAATTACGTAAAGCATCATAAAAAGAGGCAGCAGGTGTTTCACGAATGGCACGAATATCCATTTTTTCGATTGAAACTGGCGATTG
>CAMCXW010000031.1 GCA_945883625.1 Spirosoma fluviale | reverse complement strand
ATAATTGATCTACACTCTCAAATTAAGCGATGCAAGTATCTTTCTTCAACCGACTTTTTGCCTACATACAAGGAAAGAAAGTTGTTGAATTATATTCATCTGCAACCCTTCGTTCCCACTTTACCGTAGCGATTCGAAACAATCAAAATCAATGGATTTGTCAAATTCCGCGTTACGATAAACAATGGGAGTATATCACCATCGTTTTAGAGGATGATAGTAATTTAACTTTTCTAGAAGAACCGATGATCGAAGGCGGTTTGGACCGTTGGAAATAGGCCAACTAGTAAGCCCGAACTTCAATTCCCTTCATAAAATTCACGAATGATTTATTCACCACCTGGTTTCCACCCGGTGTAGGGAAATTACCTGTGAAATACCAATCGCCCAAATGATCTGGGCAGGCCAAATTCAAGTTGGGAACCGTCTGGTATACAATGGACAACTCGGCTTGCAGATTCTTTGGCTTAACAATCTCCGCAATTTTGTTCGAGATCTCCTCGTCAGTGAACGGCGCGTAAATCGCCTTCACAAAGTTTTCACTCGTTGCCGTTCCATTTTCAAGGGCCAACAAGCATTTCAAGTTCACCTCATCTAAAATATCTTCCATTCCACGTTCCTTCAACAAGGCAAGTGCTGCCCGAAAAGCAACAAATTCCATCATTTTGGACATATCAATCCCGTAACAATCTGGATATCTGATTTGTGGCGCCGAGGAAACAATGACAATTTTCTTGGGGGATAATTTATCCAACAAACTTAAAATACTCTTCTCTAAAGTCGTTCCGCGCACAATTGAATCATCAATTAATACCACCGAATCCACCCCTTTTTCAATCACCTCATACGTGGTGTCGTATACGTGGGCAACCATGTCATCCCGCATCGCATCACTCGCAATGAAAGTACGAACCTTAACATCTTTGGAAATCAGTTTTTCGACACGCGGACGGAAGGTCAACAATTCCTCCAATTGCTCTTCGAACAATACGCCTTCCATGATGGCCTTCTTTCGCTCCTTCGCCAAATGATCTTCTAATCCATCAATCATTCCCAAAAACGCACTTTCAGCGGTATTGGGGATATACGAAAACACGGTATTTTTCAAGTCATTTTTGACCTCATCTAAAATCTGAGGAATCAACAAGCGACCTAACTTCTTACGCTCCCGGTAAATATCTGGATCCGAACCACGCGAGAAATAAATACGCTCAAACGAACACGATTTCTGCTCAACACGGTCAATAAAAGGCACCTCGCTAACTGAAGCATCCATTTCAATAATCAAGGCATGACCCGGTGTAATCTCTTTAATTTGGTCATACGCGCAATTAAACGAAGTTTTTATCGCTTGCTTCTCCGAAGCCACCACAACGACTTCATCATCCATGTAATAATACGCTGGTCGGATACCCGCCGGATCACGCGCCACAAACGATGCGCCATACCCGGTCATTCCCACCATCGCATAACCTCCATCAAAATCCTTGCACGAACGCTCTAAAACACGTTTTAAATCGATATTTGCCGCAAGTACATCCGATAATTCTGGATTTTCATACTTGTCCTTAAACTTGCCAAACTGACGCTGATTCTCCTCATCTAAAAAGTGACCAATCTTTTCCATCACCGTCACGGTATCCACTTTCTCTTTTGGATGCTGGCCCAACGACACTAATTTGTCAAACAAATCATCCACATTCGTCATATTGAAATTACCCGCCATCACCAGATTCCTGCTCCGCCAGTTATTTTGACGCAACATCGGATGACAATTCTCAATTTCATTTTGACCATGGGTACCATAACGCAGGTGCCCTAAAAGCACCTCCCCCGTAAAGGCCACATTTTCTTGCCACCACGTAGCATCATGAACCGCATCGATTCCCGTTTCCCGTTTTGTATCCTTCGCTAATTTTTGCGCTTTCTTGAATTTCTTATTAATCTTCCCAAAAATATCCGCAACGGCTTGGGGTTCTACGGAACGGTAGCGACTGATATACCTGCTACCCGGTTTGACATCTATTTTAATATTCGCAATCCCCGCTCCATCTTGCCCTCGATTCACCTGCTTCTCCATCATCAAATACAACTTATTCAAGCCATACATCGGCGTATTGTACTTATCGAGGTAATGCTGAAAAGGTTTTCGCATTCGGATTAGTGCAATTCCGCATTCGTGTTTGATGGATTCAGACATGTAGGTTTAGGAGAAGATTTTACTAAAATAAAGCCTAAAATTAGGGAATTATTATCAGCAATTCGGGTTATTTTTTATTTTTTATTTAAACTTTTATAAGCTCAAAAAATAGGTTTGGACGGATTAAAGCAGCAATTAAAAGTATTGCCAAAAGTACATAGCCACAATCCTTCGCGTTAAATTTAGCTTCCTGTATGGCAATTCCATCTGCCCCCTTTTTTAAATAAATTTGATACGGAATTCGTAAATAATAAAAGACGGATACCAATGTAACCAAGAGGGAAACAATTAGTAATGCCAAAACACTTGTTTTTAAGCTGTTTTGGTACTTTTCCCACAACTGGCTAAAGTAGGTGACCTTCGCTAAAAACGTTCCAGCTGGGGGTAGGCCGATCATGGCGATTAAACCCACCAACAAAGTCACCGATCTCAGCGGTTGGCGTTGCGAATAGCCCGCCCAGGCCCCCATGTCATCCGACTGAATCGAATCCCCAATCACTTCATCCACTTGATAGAATACCAAAAATGTACTTATTCCATATAAAAATCCATAAAACAACAAGGCTTTCAGCGCCTGATCAGCCGGAAATAACCACACCATTGCCATAAAACCCCCATGCGCTATGCTTGAGTAGGCAAGTAATCGTTTGCTGTTTTTTTGACCCATCGCCGCTAAATTCCCCACCAATAGCGTCGCAATTGCTAAGAAACTAATCGTCGAATCCATCGAAAGTGGGACGTAATGCACGAGCTTAATGCCCAAAATACTAACCGCAATTTTTGGGGCGACTGAAATCCAACTCATCCACGACGCAGGTAAACTTTCCAGCACATCCGGACTCCAAGGATGGAAGGGCACCCAAGCCATTTTAAATAAGATACCCACAGCCAGTAAGCCCAAGGCTGTGTAAGCAAAAATCGGATCTGCCGTTGATAATCCCCGACTTAAATCCGCTGAAAACAAATACATCGTACCGCTAAGTCCATAGATAAGGGAAATTCCATAAAGCAGGATCGCCGAGGTACCAAGTCCAAACAAAACATAAGGTAAGGCCGCCCGCGCGCCAGTAGAATCTTTGCGCATGCCAACTAATACATACGTCCCCATTGAAATGAGTTCTAAACTCAGAAATAACGATAAAAAATGCGAACTCATCGAAGTCAGTAAACTTCCTAATAGAATAGATGAAAATCCTATATTTTCCTCCAATGAGAAATCTTTTCGATGTAATTGGTTTAGGCCAAGTAAAAGTACCCCTAGGGCAATAATCAGTGTATTTGTCGTGTTTGACCCAATATTAACTTGGAAAAGTTGAAAGCTAACAAAGCCAGCTAATCCCTGCGACATGCGTTGGAAAGACAACCCCATTGCCAAAAACAACCCCAATTGTGCCATGAAATAGCGCCACGAATTAGCTACTTTGGCTGGTTTGCCATGTATAAATAAATCAGCAAAAATACTGATAAGTAAACAGCCAGCGACTACTAATTCCGGTAACACCAACGAAAATCCCTGTGTCGTCCCGGTCATTTTACTCGAAATACTAGAAAGGAATTCGGTTGAAAACATAGACTTTAGTTGGTCGGTAATTTTTCTTTCAAATAGTGGGCCGTAGGATTCTTTTTCAAACTGATCATATCCTCCGGTGTTCCTTCGTAGCTGATATATCCTCCTAACTCGCCCCCTTCAGGACCTAAGTCGATGATGTGATCCGCACATTTCACCACCTCCATATTATGTTCAATAATAATCACCGTATCTCCTTGCTCCACCAAATCATTCATTGCCTTGAGTAATTTTTTAATATCATGGAAGTGTAAACCCGTCGTGGGCTCATCAAAAATAAATAAAGTTTTCCCTTTATTGGAATTTCCTTTGCCCAAAAAACTCGCTAATTTGACGCGTTGCGCTTCACCACCCGAGAGTGAATTTGAGCTTTGGCCTAATTTAATATAGCCTAGTCCCACTTGAAAAAGTGGATCAATTTTCTCAGCTATTTTAGGTGATTTTTCGTGGAAAAATGGAATGCTTTCTTCGACGGTTAAATCGAGAATATCTGCGATGTTTTTATCTTGGAATTTAATATCGAGTACTTCTTGCTTAAAACGCTGACCGTTGCATGATTCGCAGGTCAATTTGATATCGGCCATGAATTGCATTTCAATCGTTATTTCCCCTTCTCCCTGGCAGGTTTCGCAGCGCCCACCCTCAACATTAAATGAAAAATGAGCCGGTTTATATCCACGCGTTTTTGCTAAAGGAAGTTCAGAAAACAACAAGCGAATCGCGTCGTAGGCCTTAATATACGTGATCGGATTCGACCGCGATGACTTCCCGATAGGCTGCTGGTCCACCATCTCTACACCCGCAATTTTGTTCAAACTCCCACCTAATTCGCGAAATCTACCCGTTTCTTCCGTCCCTAATTGCAAGTGACGCAGCACAGCCGGGTAAAGGATTTTACGGATCAAGGTCGACTTACCCGAACCGCTGACGCCAGTTACCACCGATAATATGCCTAGAGGAATTTTAACGTCCAAATTCTTTAAATTATTCTCATTCGCGCCTTTTATCTCAATAAATGCCAACGGTTTTCTTCGGAATAAGGGAATCTCAATCTTATCCGCACCACGTAAAAATCGTAGGGTGTGGCTGTCGGTTTTGTCGTCTTTTAGCGCCTCAGCAAGATTGCCTTGGAAGATCAAATTTCCGCCATGTCGGCCTGCTTCCGGCCCAATATCAATAATCTGATCTGCAGCCCGCATGATATCTTCTTCATGTTCGACCACGATGACCGTATTGCCCATGGACTTTAGCAATTCCAAAACAGAAATTAATCGCTCCGTATCCCGCGGATGTAGGCCAATGCTGGGTTCATCTAGGATGTACATGGAACCTACGAGCGCACTGCCTAAGGAAGTGGCTAATTTAATACGCTGAAATTCGCCGCCGGAAAGGGTAGAGGTAAGTCGGTTTAAGGTCAAATACCCCAATCCCACGCGGTCCATGTAGTCCAGTCGGTTCGTGATTTCGATTAAAATTCGTTTGGCAATTTTCTGATCTGTTTCAGACAATTGCAGTGAATCAAAGAATTTTTTAGTCTTCGAAATGGGCCAAAGTACCAAATCGATAATCGACGTATCGAGGATTTTCACATTCGCAGCGTCGCCACGTAATCGAGACCCCTGGCATTCTGGACACGTTGTTTTGCCCCGGTAGCGGGATAGGAGAACGCGGTATTGAATTTTGTAGGTCTCTTTTTCGAGATGGTCAAAAAACTGATTTAATCCCGCAAAGTATTTATTCCCTTTCCAAAGTAATTGCTGCTCTTTGGTGCTTAAATCTTTGTAAGGTCGGTGAATTGGGAAATCAAAATGAATGCCGTTGCGCAATAAAGGATGTAGCCATTCGCTCATGCGCTCGCTGCGCCATGGGGCAATCGCTCCTTCGTAGACGGAGAGGTTTTGATCTGGAATGACAAGGTCAGGATCGAGCCCCAAGACTTTACCGTAACCTTCACAATTTTTACACGCGCCGTACGGGTTATTGAACGAAAACAAATTGAGGCTTGGTTCTTCAAAAACCTGACCATCGAGTTCGAATTTATTGGAGAATTGGGTGCGTTTTTGGCCTTCGACTTCGATCCAACAAACCCCTTCGCCTTCGAAATAGGCTGTTTGAACCGAATCGCCTAGTCGGAAAATGGTTTCTTCATCCTCTGGTTTGCTAATCAGTCGGTCAACTAAAATAGCAATTTCACCTGGTTTGGCTTGAAGTTTTTTTAGGTTGTCGGCTTCATCAACGAGTTCTTCTAATTCGACAATTTCGTCCTTAATTTTCAGACGCGTATATCCTTTTTGAATGAGTAGCTGGCATTCATCCAAAATGCTACGGTCAGGATGCGCTACTAAAGGCGCGAGGATTAGGACTTTTTTGTCGGGATATGTTCCAATCCAATCAACTATGGTGGATACAGAATCTTTCTTGACCTCTTTCCCAGACACGGGCGAATAGGTTTTACCGATTCGGGCGAATAATAATTTGAGATAATCGTAGATCTCGGTAGTCGTCCCCACCGTTGACCGCGGATTTTTTGTATTTACTTTTTGCTCGATGGCAATCGCCGGAGAAACTCCACGAATGTAATCAACGGCCGGTTTTTCCATGCGGCCTAAAAATTGGCGCGCATAGGAATTCAGACTTTCAACGTACATGCGTTGGCCTTCTGCAAAAAGTGTATCGAATGCGAGTGAAGATTTTCCCGAGCCTGAAAGGCCTGTAATAACGACTAATTTATTGCGGGGTATGGCAACGTCAACTCCCTTGAGATTATGTACGCGCGCACCTTTGATAATGATGTAGGACCTAGGGTCTAAATTTTCGAAATCTTGGGGCAAAGGAGAACTCATATCTCAAAATTATCCTTTAATTTTGACAAACCCAACGCTACCTTTGGCAAACCTTGGAGGATTGCCAAAGGTAAGGTGGAATGAAGCCTTGGAAACATTATAAACTGATAAAATGAAATCAATAATCTTATTTTTCGCCTTTGCTCTTCTTTCAATCTCATTTGCAAGTCAAGCACAAGATCCTGTCGTCATTTCGGAGGAAGGGGCAAAAGGGGATCTCGATATCGAACCCGATGTGAAAGACTTGCCATTTCGCCAACGATTGCACTTTGGGGGAGGGATTTCGGGATTAAGTTTTGGTAATCCAACTAGCATAGGTATTTCGCCTATGGCGGGGTATATGCTAACAAATAATACGATTTTAGGGGTAGGTCTTACCTATCAATATTTTTCTTTCCGAGGTTTTCAAGCGTCTAATTTATTAGGCCAACGAATCTTTGTTCGTCAATTTGTGCCGGCTTTATCAGCGATGATTGGCCAGGGTTATTTAACTGCCCAAATTGAAAATTTTCAAGACATTGCAAGCCCCGCGAATAAGATGAAATATTCCACGCCCGTTTTAGTTGGCATAGGCATTGGATCCAAACTAGGAATTAATTTAAACGTCATGTATGACTTAAATTATACGGCTGGATCGAACTCCCCCTACGGCACAGCGTTGGTCGTTCAAGTAGGCGGATTTTTCTTTTAAAAATTTAAAACAATTTAGCCCAAAATATAGTCTTAGTATTTTAATATTATAAGCGATAAATTCTTAATTTCGAATTCATTTATATTTCACATGTCAAAAGAACTTTTTTCTGAACCTCTTTTAATAGAGGACCCAAGTCGTTTCGTTTTATTTCCAATCAAACACGATGATATCTGGAGATTCTACAAGCAATCCCAAGCCTCTTTTTGGACGGCTGAAGAGATTGACCTTCAACAAGATTTGTCAGATTGGAAGAAATTAAATGACGGAGAACGTCATTTTATCTCTCACGTTCTAGCTTTTTTCGCGGCCTCTGACGGTATCGTGAATGAAAATTTAGCAAACAATTTCTTGAAAGAGGTACAATATGCTGAAGCAAAATGTTTCTATGGTTTTCAAATCATGATGGAAAACATTCACTCAGAAACGTATTCTCTTCTGATTGATACTTACATTAACGACCCAAAAGAGAAAGACCATTTGTTACGTGCCATTGAGACGATTGACTGCGTGAAGAAGAAAGCGGATTGGGCATTGAAGTGGATTGAAAGCGACAATTTTGTAGAACGTCTCATCTCATTTGCAGCCGTTGAAGGAATCTTCTTTTCCGGCTCGTTTTGTTCGATTTTCTGGTTGAAGAAACGTGGCTTAATGCCAGGTCTATCATTCTCCAATGAATTGATCTCGCGTGATGAAGGTTTACATTGTGATTTTGCATGTCTATTATACACCGATCACATCAAAAATAAAATTTCTCAAGAGCGTATTTACGAGATCATTTTAAATGCGGTAGAAATTGAAAAAGAATTTGTTACGGTCGCTTTGCCAGTTTCCTTGATTGGCATGAATTCAGAATTGATGTGTCAATACATTGAGTTTGTAGCGGATCGTTTGTTGGTTTCTTTAGGATGCCAAAAGAACTACAACGCGACCAATCCATTCGATTTTATGGAAATGATTTCATTGCAAGGGAAGACTAATTTCTTCGAAAAGCGTGTGGCTGAATATCAAAAATCAGGTGTCATGTCCGATAAAGAATCTATGTCATTCTCTATGAGTGAAGATTTTTAATATGAATATAAGTTTTTTAAAAAATGCCCTGGAGAAATTCAGGGCATTTTTTTTACCATCTTTCCAGAATCATCGGCAAGACTAAACCAATGATAATTCCCGATATGACAAGCACATAGGTCCGTTGGCGTACATGCAAAATATGCATCAATAATGTCCCTAGACCAAGAATAACTGCAACGACACTCATTTGGCCTAATTCAAGGCCAACATTAAATGCAAAAAGTGGTCCGATAATTCCTGCTTCTTTACCTAATAAACTTTGTAAATAATTTGAGAACCCTAAACCGTGAATCAAACCGAAAGCCGTAACCATCCAATAGGTATTTTTATGTTTTTGGCGCTCTTTAAAGCGAAGGTTAGTCAAAGCAGTTATCAATATGGTACACGGAATCAACCATTCAATCCAATTAGCTGAAATTTCAATTAGTTTTATTGTGGCTAATACCAATGTAAGCGAATGTCCTAAGGTGAACGCACTGACTAAATAAAATAATCGCTTCAAGTCAGTCAAGGTATAAATACAGGTGATGGCGAGAATAAACAATAAATGATCTAAGGCTTGCCAGTTGAGAATATGCTGTAATCCAAGTAACAGATACGTTTGGAATGTAGACATGAGTTTGGTTTAGTCAGCGCAATTTATTTAATTACCCCATTATTTTGAGTAATTTTTTTATTAATATGACTTTAAATTTAAATTAACTACATGAAAACTAGCCTATTAACCCTTTTGTTTGCCTGTTTGACGTTCATCTCCCTAGCTCAAAAAGCAGATGTCGCATCGCTAAAACAAGCCGAATTAAGTAGATTTAAAGTGATGGTTGCCAAAGACCGCGCAGGCTTAGAGGCCGCTTTTCACAAAGATTTAGTATATTTTCATTCCAGTGGAGTTGCTGACAACAAGGAGTCCTACGTTGCCTCTATTTTCTCTGGAAAATCTAATTATCAATCAATTGAGCCTGCGGAATTGACGACGCGTGTATATGGGAAAACAGGTATTAACACGGGAATTGTTAATATCGTTACGATTAATGCCGAAGGGAAAGAAGCGCCACTTAAATTGCGATTTACAGATGTTTTCGTGTTTGAAGATGGTCGCTGGCAAATGGTTTCTTGGCAGTCGACGAAATTAGCCAACTAGTCCAGCGGCGAAATTTTCGATTTCCGAATAAATAATTTCCAGTTCATCGTTGCTGATGCAATAGGGAGCTAAAATATAAATGGTATTACCGAGGGGTCTCATAAGGATCCCTTTATTTATGAAATATTGATACGCATCATCTCGAATCGAATGCATATACCCATTTTCCTGTCCATCTTCTAATTCAAATGCTAGGATTGTCCCTTGCACACGTAGGTTTCGAATGATGCGATGTGGGCGTATTTTTTCTATCCAAGCCTCATGCCGCGCTTGAACACGCGCAATATTTTCCCAAGTTTCCGGTTTCTCCATCAGATCTAAACTCGCTAGGGAAACAGCGCAGGCCATCGGATTTGCGGTAAAGGAATGACTATGAAAAAGCATTTTTTTGCGGTCAACCGATAGAAATGTATCGAAAAGTTCATTCGAACATGTAGTGATTCCCATCGCCATCATGCCTCCAGTCAAGCCTTTCGAGAAACAAGCTATATCGGGTTTATGCTGCAAATAATCCATCGCAAACCACTTGCCCGTCCGACCAAAACCCGTCATGATTTCATCGGCTATACACAAAAGCTTGTTGGCATGCGCCAATGAAATTAACGCATCCAATGTCTCTGGGGCATACATTTTCATCCCACCCGCACCTTGAATCAAAGGCTCAAATATAAAGGCTGCATACGTTTCAGCATCTTGCATTTTTTCACGCATGGCTGCGATACAAGCTTCGGGATTACATGGGCTAGGTAGAAATTCTACCTCAAATAACATATCTTGAAATGGTGCATTGAAGGCGCTTGGCGCTCCGAGACTCATCGCCCCAAAGGTGTCACCATGGTAAGCATCCTCAAAAGCAATGATTTTCCGCTTTTGTGTTTGTCCTTGATTGTGGAAAAATTGCAAGGCCATCTTAACGCCCACTTCCACCGCCGTACTTCCATTATCCGAATAGAAAACTTTCTGAAAATTAGCGGGCAAATGCCCAAGTAAACGCTCAGCCAATTGAATAGCTGGTTCGTGCGTAAAGCCAGCAAAAATAACTTGTTCTAGTTTTAACGCTTGCTCGTAAATTTTTTGTGCTAAATAAGGATGTGCATGTCCATGAATACTAACCCACCAGGAGGAGATGGCATCGATGTATTTTTTGCCATCTGCGTCAACTAAATAAACGCCTTCTCCATGCGTAATTGGAATCGAAAGAGGTTCGATTTGATGCTGTGTGAATGGATGCCAAATAACTGCGGCATCTCGTTGAGCTAAATTAGCGTTGGAATGATTCGGCATAGTGAGCGATGATGCTGGAGTTGATTTCTTTTTCTTCGTTGACGCGTAATAAAACGGATAGCCCCGTATGTTTCAAAATAAACGCTTCGCCCGAACTATTTGTTTGGCCATTAAAGATAATTCCTTCGATGGGGATGTGGTGCGATTTTAATATTTCATAGGTCATCAAGGTATGGTTGATGCTTCCTAAATAATTTTTACTGACCAAAATAACGGGCAGTCCTAGGTATTTTATCAGATCCAAATTGGTTTGGTTGTCGTTAAGCGGAACCATGATTCCACCAGCTAATTCCACCACCAAATTTTGTGCCGTCTCAGGCAAGGAAAATGCCTCTATTTCGATGCTTACCCCATCTAGCTCTGCCGCGGTATGGGGTGAAAGTGGATGATTTAGTGCGTACACAGATGGAAATATCTTGGTTTCTGGAACCCATTTCTGGATCCAATACGCATCTCCATCATTTAAATTTCCAGCTTGAATTGGTTTCCAATAAGCGGCTTGTATTGCTTTTGTAACAATGGCTGAACAAACTGTTTTGCCTATTTCAGTACCAATTCCAGCGATTATAAATTGCTTAGGCATGCGATTCGAGGGTTTGTATAAGGGCCAATATGTCGATTTCTTTTGTCAAGGATGTTAAGGTAATTCGGATGCGTTCTTTGCCTTTCGGGACTGTAGGATACACGATTGGCTTAACTGCGAACCCAGCATCTTGTGCGGATTTGGCAACGGCACGAACGGCTTCATTTCCCGAAACAAAAAAGGTTTGAATGGCTGTTTCACTTGGGCCCCAAGAGGTCGCTTTGATGTTTTTTCGGAACAAGTCAATATTATTTTTCAACCTGATCCTTGCTTCATCAGCTTGCTGGACAATCGGCATGGACGTTAATAAATGATGTACATGCTCTGGTGTGGGCGCTGTGGAGTATATAAACGGGCGCGCAAAATTAATTAAAAACTGTTTTAAAATCGTAGAGCCTAGGACCACAGCACCTGCATTTCCCCATGCTTTTCCGAAAGTGATGACGCGTGCAAAAATTTCAGGAAACGCAGCACCCAATCCCTCTCCTTTTGAACCATAAAGTCCCCCTGCGTGCGCTTCATCTACTAGTAGTTCAAACTGATATTTTTCACGAAGGGCAATTAATTCAGCCAAAGGAGCCTGGTCGCCATCCATGGAATAGATGGATTCGACAACAACCCATTTGGTGGTAGCGATGGGATATTGTTCCAATAAGTGCACCAAATCCTCCAGATCGTTATGTTTAAATATCCGGCGTTCCGCCGCACTTAAACGTAAACCATCGATTAAACTGGCATGTAATAATTTATCACAAAAAATAACATGGTCCTTTTGGGCTAAAGCGGCAATTAAACCGATGTTCGCTTCATATCCCGAACTAAATAATAAGGCTGCTTCTGCTTGATGCATGGCGGCGCATTGTGTTTCAAAAATGTCAACGAGTTTACTATGTCCCGAAATAAGGCGAGATCCCGTAGCACCATTGATTGGCGTTTCTAAGGATTGTTGGCCCAGCCACGCAGAATAATTTGTCGCCATCGCTTCACCCAGTTCTCGGTTGCGCGCAAATCCTAAATAATCATTGGAACAAAAGTCGATGAGGTCATCCACACATTTGGTTTCACGCAATAGCCCAGCGGCTTTACGTTCATTCAATTGCGTGATTAGGAGTTCGTTAGCTGATTTCATGACCTAGATTGGTCGTAAAAATACGAAATAATCGGGCTTTGGTGTAAAAACAAAAGAAAATGCTTGACAATCTGACACTTAGCATGTAGTATTGCAAAGCGTTTCGATACGAGAGCGCTTCAATGTAGACAATCCCTCTTTTATTAGCTCCTTACCAAATAGTTCCGGTATCGAATTTTACGATTCAATGAGGATTGATCAATCAAAAAAGAACATCATTTACCCCATTTATGGATAATAAAGAATCCTCAAATTCCACTGAACGGCCTAAGCGTCAACGAATTCAAAAACCAAACGAAGAACAAGCTCCACTTTTACCTATGGTAGATGCTCCTTTGGAAGAACCAACTCAAGAATCCTCACCCTCAGAAGAGCCCGTAGCGACGGCTAAACCTGTTCGTAATGTTCGTCCTCCACGTAAAGGTAAGCCTGATGTGGAAGAAGCGCCTATCGAAATGGCCGGGATCATCGAGCCAGAGGAAGTAGATACTTCGTTCGTAACGAGTGATGCGCCTTTGGCAGCAGATAAAGTGTCGCCAACAGACGCACCGGTTGATTTAAGTACCTTGCCTAAAGAAGATGCGCAGGCCCAACAGCCCCAGCATCAACATCGCCAGCACCGCACTAATTACAATCAAGTTATCAAAGAATTGGATGGCTTAATTGACAATGAAGGGGTTTTGGAAATCATGCAAGAAGGTGGATACGGTTTCATGCGTTCATCGGATTACAACTATTTAGCATCACCAGATGATATTTATGTATCACCTTCGCAAATCAAAATGTTTGGTTTGAAGACGGGGGATACCATTTTAGGAAAGATTCGTCCACCAAAAGAAGGGGAGAAATATTTCGCTTTATTGAAAGTGGAATCTGTGAATGGAAAAACGACGGATGAGATTCGTGATCGGATCAACTTCGAATATTTAACACCATTGTTTCCAGAGGAAAAATTAAACTTGTCTTCAACGGCGGATAATTATTCGACGCGTATTTTGGATTTGTTTGCGCCGATTGGTAAAGGCCAAAGGGGTATGATTGTAGCCCAACCAAAAACGGGTAAAACAGTCTTATTGAAAGATATCGCCAATGCGATTTCGCGCAATCACCCCGAGGTTTATTTGATCATTTTATTGATCGATGAGCGTCCAGAGGAGGTAACGGATATGCAACGTTCGGTACGCGCGGAGGTAATTTCATCTACCTTCGATGAGCAAGCAGAACGTCACGTGAAAGTGGCCAACCTAGTTTTGGAGAAAGCAAAACGTATGGTAGAATGTGGTCACGATGTCGTGATTTTATTAGATTCAATCACGCGTTTAGCGCGTGCTTATAATACAGTTGTTCCATCTTCAGGTAAGATTTTATCAGGGGGTGTGGATGCCAATGCATTACACAAACCAAAACGTTTCTTCGGCGCGGCACGTAATGTGGAAAATGGTGGTTCATTGACTATCATCGCAACTGCCTTGATCGAAACTGGTTCGAAAATGGATGAGGTAATCTTTGAGGAATTTAAAGGTACGGGTAACATGGAATTACAATTGGATCGTAAATTGGCCAACCGCCGTATTTACCCGTCTATTGATGTTACTGCATCCGGTACGCGTCGTGAGGATCTATTAATGGATCCAGCGGTATTGCAACGTGTTTGGATTTTACGCAAGCACATGTCGGACATGAACTCAGTAGAGGCGATGGAATTCTTGCAACAGCAAATGAAAGGTACACGAAACAACGAAGAGTTTTTGGTTTCCATGAATCGCTAGTATGCCCATTCTACCCATTGAATTACGTTCATCGGATTGTCAGCCCGTTTGGTTTATTGGGCATGGCAGTCCGATGAATGCGTTAATAGCCAAAAAATACTTTCTCAATGATTTCGCAGGCTTGATCCATTTCAACTTTGGAGATGGTCAATGGAGGTGCCAATCGGATTTTATTTCCGTGGGTAGGTTTTGCCAAAAGACCTGCGCGCATGAAATCTAGGCAGATTTCCCAAGCTACAGGACTGTCTTCATCGGTGTTAATTTCAATTGCACATAATAATCCTTTTCCGCGCACTTCCCGAATTAAGGCAGTTTTTGCCTTTAGGGTTTGAAGGAATTTCATTAACTGTTTGCCACGTTTTTCAGCATTTTCAATCAAATCTTCGTCCTCCAGGATATCAATCGCGATGTTGGCTACCGCACAGGCTAATGGATTACCACCAAAGGTCGACCCATGTTCGCCTGGTTTAATGGTCAACATGATTTCATTACTGCATAACACCGCCGAAACCGGCATAAATCCTCCGGAAAGAGCCTTGCCTAATAATAAAATATCGGGGTGAACGAATTCGTGGTGGCAGGCCAACCACGCACCGGTCCGACCGAGACCCGTTTGGATTTCATCGGCGATGAAAAGTACCCGATGTTTTTTGCAAAGATCTGCCGCTTTTTTCAGGTAGCCTGTGTCGGGTAAAACCACGCCAGCCTCACCTTGAATAGGTTCCACCATGAAGGCTGCGACGTTGGGATTTTGTAATTTTTCTTCTAAAGCCGCTAAGTTATTGTAGGGGATTTTGATAAATCCCGGTGTGAATGGGCCAAAATTGGTATAGCTATTCGGGTCTGTTGACGAGGAAATTGCAGAAATCGTTCGACCCCAGAAGTTGCCTTCGGCCACGATGATTTGAGCTTTATTTGACGGAATTCCTTTTACTTCATACGCCCATTTTCGCGCTAATTTGATGGCGGATTCACCGGCTTCGACACCGGTATTCATCAACAATACTTTCTCGTAACCAAATTTTTCTGCGAGCTTTTTTTCCGTGATGCCTAATTGGTCATTGTGAAAAGCACGTGAACTCAAGGTGAGTTTTTGAGCTTGGTCCGTGATGGCCTGGATTAATCGAGGGTGGCAATGTCCTTGATTCACCGCGCTGTAGGCGGATAAAAAATCGAAGTATTTTTTGCCATCTAGATCCCACAAATGAACACCTAAGCCCTTTGTAAGTACGACAGGGATGGGATGGTAATTATGGGCACCGTATTCGGATTCTAGGCGGATGTAATCGGTTGATGTCATTTGTTGATGATGTAAAGACGCAATTCATCACGTCTTAAAACTTTGGCAAAGCGCGAAGCTTTGCCAAAGGAAAAAAATTAAAGTCGCTCGTAAATCCCTGCAACGCCCTGGCCACCACCTACGCAGGCAGTTACCATGCCGTATTTCTGGTTACGGCGTTTCATTTCGTCGAATAATTGAATGGACAATTTAGCGCCCGAACATCCCAGTGGGTGTCCTAAGGCAATCGCTCCGCCGTTTACATTCACGATATTTGGATCAATTCCCAAGGTTTTGATTACTGCCAAAGATTGTGCCGCAAAGGCCTCATTCAATTCGATTTGTTGGATGTCTTTCAATTGCAATCCCGCTTTTTTCAAGGCCAATGGAATCGCTTCCACTGGACCGATTCCCATTAAACTTGGCTCCACACCAGCAGTCGCATACGTGACCATACGCGCGATAGGTTCCAATTTGTGTTGCTTTACAAAAGCTTCTGAAACAACTAAAACAAAGGCTGCTCCGTCGGAAGTTTGCGAGGCATTTCCTGCGGTCACCGTTCCACCCATGGCGAATACTGGTTTCAATTTTCCAAGTGCTTCAATCGTCGTATCAGCACGTGGTCCTTCGTCTTTTGAGACGGTCCAAGTACGTGTTTGTTTCTTACCAGATGCAGCATCGAAATAATTTTCAGATACGCTGATCGGTACGATGGATTTGTCAAAATGCCCAGCAGCTTGTGCAGCTAATGCTTTTTGGTGTGATGCCAATGCAAATGCGTCTTGCTCTTCTCGGGTTATCTCATATTTTTTTGCAACCTCTTCAGCCGTTAAGCCCATACCGATGTAGTAATCGGGATGCTCGGAAGCGATGTTATAATTCAATACAGTTTTGTGACCCATCATCGGCAACATACTCATGGATTCAGTTCCACCTGCAATAATGCAATCCGCGATGCCAGCCGTAACTTTGGAAGAAGCTAAAGCGATGGCTTCCAAACCTGATCCGCAATAACGGTTGATGATGAAACCAGGTACGCTCTTTGGCAATGATAATAGCGAAATGTAACGCGCCATCTGCATGCCTTGTTCCGCTTCGGGAATTGCATTACCTACGATTAAATCTTCCACCAATGCTGGGTCCACTGAGGGAACTTGTGCCATTAAATGTTTGATCACCTCTGCCGCCAAATCATCTGGTCGCATGGTTCTAAATCCACCTTTGTTTGCTTTTGCCACCGCTGTGCGGTAACCTGCTATGATATATGCGTTCATGATTAATTTCTTAAAGGTTTACCTCCATTTAATATGCTACTGATTCGTTCGAGTGTTTTGCGTTCGCCTGAAAGCGATAGGAATGCCTCGCGTTCTAAGTCGATTAAGTAATCTTCGGTTACCATTTGTGGCGTATCTAAATCACCTCCACAGATTGCGTAGGCTAGTTTATTTGCGATTAAGGCGTCGTGCTCGGAGATGTATTTACCCATCAACATGCCTTGGATTCCTGCTTTAAATAAGGCCAAACCTTGTTTTCCTTCTACCCAAACATCACTTCGTGGCTGTTGTTGTACATAACCCGCTTCCGCCAAAGCAATCGCCTCTTTTTTCGCCTCCGAAATGAGTTGGCTGCGATTTAAAACGATGCGATCTTCCTTGCGTAAGTAGTTCATCTCCAAGGCTTCATATGCCGATGTACTCACGCGCGCCGTCGCAATATTCATGAAAGCTTCTTGTAAACGATTCAGTTCCACGTCGCCTTTCCGACGGGCATCGCCCATACGTAAAGCCATTTCTTTGGTTCCACCACCGGCTGGAATTAGGCCAACGCCCACTTCAACTAAGCCCATGTATAATTCTGCATGAGCGACAATTTTATCCGCATGTAAGTTGATTTCCGTTCCTCCGCCTAAAGCCAAAGTATGCGGAGCTACAACCACCGGAATGGATGAGTAGCGAACGCGCATCATGGTTTTTTGGAAGATGGCAATCATTTGATTGACTTCATCAAATTCTTGTTGGGCCGCATACATAAACAGCATCCCCAAATTCGCTCCCGCCGAGAATGCCTCAACGCCCTCATTTCCAATCACCAAACCGCGGTAATCTTTCTCCGCTAGATCTAATGCTTTTTGGATACCTTCCAAAACTCCTTGCCCCATCGTATTCATCTTCGAATGGAATTCCAAGTTGATGATGCCATCACCAATATCGATGATGCTCGCATCGTCGTTTTTGAAGACAGTTTTAGTTGGCTTTAAAATTTGCAGATTAATCTGCTTTTCAGCACCTGGAATCGCTAGGTATTTTTTAGTATGAATGTCGTAGTACTGACGCTCCCCTTTTTCTGATCGGTAAAAGCTGCTATTCCCCGCCTTCACCATCTCAGTCACCCAAGCGGCTGGTTGGTGGCCTTCCGCAGCCATAAGATCGATTCCAGTTTGTACGCCGATCGCATCCCACGTTTCGAAAATGCCCATTTCCCAACCAAAACCTGCGCAGATTGCTTGGTCAATTTTAACAAAATCATCCGCGATTTCAGGGACACGCATGGATGCGTAACGGAAGCCATCTAAGAATGTCTTGCGGTAAAATTCTCCCGCTAAATCTTTTCCTGCTAACAAATACGCAAAGCGATCAGCTAATTTATCGATGGCCTTTGTGCGCTCCAAGGTTTCAAAAGAAACCTTTTGCGACGGACGGTATTCAAATGTTTGTAAGTCTAAACTAAGTATAACGGTTTTGCCGCCTTCTTTGGTCTTCTTATAAAATCCTTGGCCGGTTTTATCGCCGAGCCATTTGTTGTCCATTAGTTTTTGAAGCATGTTTGGCAATTCGAAAATCGACTTGCTTTCGTCGTTTGTTAATGCTTGCTTCAAATTATTTGCCACGTGAACCGTCGTATCTAAACCCACGACATCGGATAAACGGAAGGTCCCAGATTTCGGTCGGCCTACGACTTTCGAGGTCAACTTATCTACCTGCTCCACCGTTAAACCCAATTCCTCTACCACTTTCATGGTTTGCATCATCGAATAAACTCCGATGCGGTTGGCAATAAAGGCGGGAGTATCTTTACACAAAACAGTCGTTTTACCCAATTGGGTTTCGCCGAATTGCATGAGAAAATCGATGATTTTCGGATCTGTTTTGGGGGTTGGGATGATCTCCAACAAGCGTAAATAACGTGGCGGATTGAAAAAGTGTGTTCCACAAAAGTGGTTTTGGAAATCATCTGAACGACCTTCGGCCATTAAATGAATTGGAATTCCGGATGTGTTTGAGGTAATCAGCGTACCCGGTGTACGGAATTGCTCGACACGGTCATAGAGCGATTTTTTGATCACTAAATTTTCCACGATCACCTCCATAATCCAGTCTACCTGCGCAATCTCCGACAAGTTATCATCGAAGTTGCCCAGTTTAATGTTTTTGGCAAAGCCGCTGCTGTAAAGCGATGCGGGCTTTGCCTGTATAGTTTGTTGAAATGCTGTATTGACGATCCGATTTTTCACGGATGGGTGCTCCAGGCTAAGGCCTTTTGCTTGTTCCTCTGGGTTCAGTTCTTTTGGAGCGATGTCCAAAAGCAATACTTGAACGCCAATGTTTGCGAAATGACAGGCAATGCGAGAGCCCATGATTCCTGAGCCAAGGATGGCTACGCGTTTAATGGAACGATTCATGTTAACAAGTTTGAGATTGATTTTTGTTAGTATTGTCGGGCTCAGAGACCCCGTCAGCGTCTAACGCAGTAAATATAAAGAAAAAACAAAATGTTATGCAAGCATACTAATTAAATTATCAATAAAAATCCCTCTGAATTACTCCAGAGGGATTTTAAAAGATTTATTTATGCGTAACTCGAAGTAGGCTCGCACGCGCAAACCAAGTTTCGATCGCCGTATGCTGAGTCAATCCGAGAAACGGTAGGCCAAAATTTATTGGCTTTGACATACGGAAGAGGGAAAACAGCTTCTTCACGTGTGTAAACTTTATCCCATTCAGCAGCCAAAACACGTGTTTGTGTATGCGGCGCGTTTTTCAGTAAGTTGTTTGTCTTCTCTACACGGCCCTCTTCGATCGCGCGAATCTCAGCACGGATACTTAACAACGCATCGCAGAAGCGATCTAATTCTTCTTTGCTTTCAGATTCTGTTGGCTCAATCATCAACGTTCCTGCTACCGGGAAAGATAGGGTAGGTGCGTGGAAACCGTAATCCATCAAGCGTTTCGCGATGTCCTCTGCTTCAACGGCAGCGGAGATTTTGAATGGCCGACAATCCACAATCATTTCGTGTGCGCAACGTCCTTGCGAACCTGTATAGAGAATTGGGAATTCTTTTTCCAAACGTGCTTTAATGTAATTCGCATTTAAAATAGCCGTCTTCGTGGCCATCGTTAATCCTTCGCCGCCCATCATCGCAATGTATGCGTATGAGATGGCTAAGATAGAAGCTGAACCAACTGGTGCTGCAGAAACTGCACCATGTGCCGGTGCTTCGACCGAATCCGTAATCACATGACCTGGTAAGAATGGAACCAATTGTGGTGCCACACCGATAGGTCCCATACCTGGACCGCCACCTCCGTGTGGAATACAGAAGGTTTTATGAAGGTTCAAGTGACATACATCGGCGCCAATGCGTGCCGGAGATGTTAATCCCACCTGCGCGTTCATGTTTGCTCCATCCATATATACTTGTCCACCGAACTCGTGAATCATTTGGCAAATGTCAATAATACTTTCTTCAAATACACCGTGCGTACTTGGGTAGGTAATCATCAAGCATGCCAAATTATCTTTATACTCCTCCGCTTTGGCACGAAGTTCAGCTACATCAATATTTCCATGTGCATCACAAGGAGTCACGATAACTTTCATGCCAGCCATCACGGCAGAAGCAGGATTGGTTCCGTGTGCAGAAGAAGGAATCAGTGCGATGTTACGGTGCGAATCTCCACGCGACGCATGGTAAGCACGAATCACCATCAAACCTGCGTATTCGCCTTGCGCACCTGAATTGGGTTGCATCGACATCGCCGCAAATCCAGTGATTTCACATAACCACTTACTTAATTCCATGATCATTTGTTGGTACCCACGCGTCTGGAAGCCCGGGGCAAATGGATGCATTTTACCTAATTCTGGCCAAGTCACCGGAATCATTTCGGTCGTTGCATTCAATTTCATGGTACATGATCCCAAGGAAATCATGGAGTGAACCATCGATAAATCTTTGGATTCAAGTGACTTCAAATAACGCAACATACCGTGCTCGGAATGGTAGCGATTGAAGACCTCATGGGTCATGAAATTTGATGCGCGAGTTAAGGATGTTGGGATATTCCATGCGACGGTCAACTCATCCCCTAAGATTCGTTGGCCTTGCGCCCGTTGGAAAAATGCCAAAATCTCAATCACATCATCTTCTGAGGTAGTTTCGTCAAGCGTGATGCCCAACTTCTCGCCATCATTTTTGTAGTATCTCAAATTACGCTCCGATTCTTCGGCATATTCCCGAATTTCTTCGGTTTGTTCGCCGGTTAAAACAGTTAACGTATCAAAGTGTTGGGTGTTTTCTAAGGTGTATCCTAGTTTTTTCAAACCGGCGGCCAACAATTCCGTTAGGCCATACACGCGTGAAGCGATTTTCTTTAAGCCATCCGGTCCATGGTAAATTCCGTAAGCTGCTGCCATGATGGAAAGCAGTACTTGCGCGGTACAGATATTGGACGTTGCTTTTTCTCTTCTAATATGTTGCTCGCGGGTTTGCAAAGCCATACGAAGCGCACGATTTCCTTCGGTGTCTACGGAAACCCCGATGATACGACCTGGAATGCTTCGCTTGTATTTTTCTTTCGTTGCGAAGAAAGCAGCATGAGGACCACCGAAACCCATCGGTACGCCAAAACGTTGCGAACTTCCTACGACAACATCCGCACCCCATTCACCTGGAGGCGTTAATAAAGTCAAGGCAAGTAAATCGGCAGCAACTACGATTTGTATATGTTGTTCTTTGGCAGAGCTCACAAAAGCGGTATAATCAAATACCTCACCGTTTGCCGCTGGATATTGTAAAACGATACCGTAATATTTTGGATCGGTTAGGTCAATTTTGGTATGGTCGCCTACTTCGATTTCAATGCCAATTGGCTCTGCGCGGGTCATTAATAAATCGATGGTTTGTGGTAGGCAAAGCGATGAAACGAAAAGGGTTTCTGCATTTCCACGTTCTGTCGGGCGCTGGCCATATAACATGGTCATGGCCTCCGCGGCCGCTGTTCCTTCATCTAAGAGGGACGCGTTCGCTAATTCCATGCCAGTTAGGTCGATGATCATGGTTTGGTAGTTCAACAACATTTCCAAACGACCTTGTGCAATTTCCGCTTGATAAGGCGTGTAGGCCGTGTACCAAGATGGATTTTCCAAAATATTGCGCAAAATGACCGTAGGTGTAAATGTATCGTAATATCCTAAGCCGATGTGGCTTTTGAAGATTTTATTTTGACCCATGACTTGTTTGAAATCACGCAGGAATTCAAATTCAGTTTTGGGTTCTGGCAGGCGAAGGCCTTGTGCCAAACGAATTTTTTCGGGTACAGTTTGATTGATGAGTGTGTTTAAATCAGCTACGCCGATTACTTTTAACATAGCTGCTACATCGGTTGGCTCTACATTGTTGTGACGCAATGAAAAGTCTTCCCGATACTTGAAATTTGGGGTCATAAAATTCGTCTGAATTTGAGATGAAAAGCGCCACAAAAGTAATCTTTTTTTAGCGATTTATTTTTGATTCCTTAACTTCGCTTTCCTAAAATTTGTTTTGCTTCATGAAAAAATTAACAAACTATCTTTTAGCTTTCATTCTGTTCGCTAATTTAATTTCAATCGGCGCTTTCGCTCAATCAAATCCGGTTCCCTATGCCTTGACAATTAAGGCAGAAGATCTGAAAAAGCACCTGACATTTATTGCATCCGATAGCCTAAAAGGGCGGAATACGGGATCACCAGAACAAATGGTGGCAGCGAATTACATTGCGGATCATTTTAAGAAATCGGGATTAGCACCTGTAAATGGTTCTTACTTTCAAAAAGTAGATTTGGTGAATCGATCGTGGACGAAGGTTGCGCTAGCTATCAAGGGGAAATCATACGATTATTTGGGACACTTTATGGCGAGTGCTTTGGTACCAGTAGCTGCGAATACGAAAGTGCCGGTGGTCTTTGCTGGATTTGGAATTCAGCAGGCGGGCTTTACGGATTTTGCTAAGTTAAATGCCAAAGGAAAATATGTTCTCGCATTTGAAGGAGAGGCGAAAGACGAGGCGGGTAATTATGTTTTATCAGGAACCAAGGATCCGTCTGTTTTTGGTAAAGGGGATGGATGGAAAGAGAAATTAAAGCGTTCGCAGGCTGTGGGTGCGGCGGGATTAATTTTGATTTCGGATAAATCGGAGAAAGATTTTGGTAATCAATTACGTCAGCGTCAGGTGATGATGAAGCGTTTTGGTAATGAGCGTATGGTTTTTGCGGATGAGGCTGCTTCGCCAAACGAGGCACCTGTTTTATTGATTTCATCTGCCATGGCTGCGGAAATTTTAGGCACGAGCGAAGAGCAGCTATTGGCTTATAAAGCTACTGTGGCTGCTGCTAAAAAATCGATTGCGTCTACGTACAAGTTGGCACCCATCAACTTAACTATTGAGCGTACGGAAAAACCAGTTGACACCTACAATGTGGTTGGCTATTTAGAGGGAACGGACAAGAAGGAGGAGTTGGTGATATTAACTGCTCATTATGATCACATTGGTATTTCGGCTGATGGCCAAATCAACAATGGTGCGAATGATGACGGTTCAGGAACGGTGACGATTATGGAATTGGCGGAGGCGTTTGGAAAGGCGGCTGCAGAAGGTAAAAAACCGCGCCGGAGTATCTTGTTTATGACGGTAACCGGTGAGGAGAAAGGTTTGTTGGGTTCTGAGTATTATTCCAAGCATCCGTTGTTTCCATTGGCAAATACGGTGGTTGACCTTAACACCGACATGACCGGACGTTACGATGACGAGCACATGGGTAAGCCGGATTATATTTATGAGATTGGATCTGATAAATTGTCTTCGTCGTTGCGTGAGATTTTAATTGACCAGAACAAGAAGCACTTAGGTTTGGAATTGGATTTCCGTTTTAATGATCCCAATGATCCGAACCGTTTTTATTACCGTTCAGACCACTATAATTTCGCTAAGCATGGTATCCCTGTGGCGTTTTTCTTTAACGGGGTTCATGATGATTATCACCAGCCGGGTGATGATGTGGAGAAAATTGAATTTGATCAGGTACAAAAAGTGGGTCGTTTGGTGTTTTACATGGCGTGGGAGATTTCGAATCGCGAGGAGCGTTTGAAGGTGGATTCGAATAAGCCATAAGCATCTAGACGCTAGTCGTCGGACGTTAGACGTTAGAGGGCCCCAAGCGACGCTTGGGGCTTTTTTTGGGTGGTGATGGGATTTTTGGGGCTTTTTTCTTTGGCAAACCTTAAAGGATTGCCAAAGTTTGAGGCGTATTTACGCCGATTCCTAGCGTCATCTCTGTAAGCCTTTAATTTTTTCTTGGCACGAAACTGTGGGCTTTTTTCTTTGGCAAACCTTAAAGGATTGCCAAAGTTTGAGGCGTATTTACGCCGATTCCTAGCGTCATATCTGTAAGCCTTTAATTTTTACTTGGCACGAAACTGTGGGCTTTTTTCTTTGGCAAACCTTAAAGGATTGCCAAAGTTTGAGGCGTTTTTCACGCCGATTCTTAGCGTCTAATCTGTATCGCTTTTATTTTCTCCTCAAAAATCTGTTGACTCACTTTCGACTGTTGGATAAACTCATTGTCATTCAAATCCCCAATCACCGCTTCGAGTTCTTGGGAATTGCCAAACATCGCCAGGCGAAATGGATCCTGATAATCTTTTTCGCGTGATTTTTCGATTCCTGCAGTTAAGAAACGTGCAGTTTCTACGGCTTTATTTAGCCAGGCTGGAATGTTGGCCATGGCCTCTGGATCAACTTTCAATAAGCCATTTAACGCATTTTCAAATTTTTGATCTGGGTATACCTTGGCCTGTGTTTCATAGAATTCATGAACTTGAGACCAGCGCGTGATTTGGCTATTTTTGACGCTTTTTTTGAGTTCGAGTACCGCCCCGGAAGGAATCAACTGTCCCCCTAGGTTGTCCCAGGTTTGAATGGCTGTTGCTTTTTCTATGGTCTTATGTAGCAAATCGAGCGGTTTTTGGCTGGGATTGCGGTCACAGGTGGCGACCCATTCTTTGGCCGCATGATAATGCAATAAGTCGCCAAAAATCTGGTATGCCCGATAGACTTTAGCTACGCGTGTTTTCCGTTTGGTATTTTCAATTCCGGTGGCCCAAATAGCTAGATTCTCATGCTCGTTGGCAGGATTTGCCAACCAAGCTTTCCCTGCTGAAGCATCTTTTCCGATAGCATCACCGACCCACTGGCAAAACAATTCGCGCGCTTGCAGGATTTCACTGATGGTATCTGGTGCCAAATAATCAAATTCAAGCAGCATATTTTTTTCAACGCGCTGATCTCGCGCTGCAAATTTCCACGCATTGCGGGCAATTGCATACATGTTGTATTGAAACCAATATCCAGCAATGATTAATAAACCGCCCGTTTGATCGTCGTTTCCCAATAATGAAAAGGGTATGGGATTGTGGATTTCGGCCGGATAATTGCCTTTGGAAATCAGGTTAAAGGACGCAAATTTGGAATTGTGTTTCAGTGCCACTGAAAGGCCTGGCCAAAATCCACGACCTGTCTGCAACTCACCATCTGCTCCACGTGAATTGTGATTTGAACCTAATGTAGCTCCGGCGGCCATGTTGCTTTGGCCTTTAATGATGGACGCACATAGAAATGAATTATTGTGATGTTGCTCGTGTGCTGGGAAAATCAAGGAATTAAGCACCTCGCAGCAGGAAATGGTCGAGTTACTTCCCAAAAATGAGTTGATCAATCGTGCCCCATATTTGAGTTGGGAATGCGCTTCTAAAATAAATCGCACGGCTTTGACGCCGTAAAATATCCGACAGCCTTCATGGATGATGCCGTTGACGATTTCACAGCCTTCGCCGATTTGCGTGGAGGCGTTTGGATAAGAAATGATGGTCAAATTTTTGAGTTTATTCGCGCCCTTAATGTAGGCGTCCGAACCCATATTGACATCCTTTATGATGCCTGTATTTTTAATTATGGTACGATCTCCAATTTGCCCATAAAACCCTCTTTCTGATGAGAATTCAGCTTTGGTCAAGTTTAAATATCCTGCTTGAAGTTCCTTATCTTCTCGATCTTGCGTCCAAAGAAATGCGTCAGCAGGTCGCATCCCGATAAACGGAACGACTTTTCGGCCACCATTTTCGTTGCCTAATTCAAGCCAAATCCGAATACGCTCTTCTTCTCCATCTTTGACAATACCATTGCCGAATTTGGCGGTTGGAGTTGTAGCGAGTTCATTGACTTGCAAAATCATGACCTCATTACCTATTTGGTAGTGGGAGAGGAGATTGACTCGATCTATGGCCACATTATCGCCAAAATCACTTGAAATAATTGTGGAATTGTATAGGCCCACCGGCATGCGGAGGTTCTTGAATTCGAGGTAGCAAGACTCTAATTTTCCAATGCGGACAATGCCAAAAAACCGGCAATTTTTAACCAAATAGGGGTTGAATCCGTCTTTTACCCAAAGATCTTTCCAGTTTTCGGCCTCATTTAAATTGGCCTCCAGAATACTTATTTCGCGCGCTTGAAGTTGGCGGTAAAGACTTTGATTTATGTGGGTATTTCGGTGTTTGAATTCGGTTTCATTTGCTTTTAGGAAGTTTTCTGTCACGAAATCAAATCCTAATTGCGCTAGTGGTTTTTTATCTATTCGATTCATTGCTCGTAAAATTCTATAGGGAGATCGTCGGGATCAGCTATAAAAGTAAAGCGTTTTCCTGTAAATTCATCGATTCTGATGGGTTCGGACGTAATATTTTGCCGATTTAATGAGGCAACGGTCGCGTCTAAATCGTCAACTGAAAAGGCAAGATGCCGAAGTCCCGCGGCCTCTGGACGTGAAGTTCTGGCCGGTGGGTTGGGGAATGAAAACAACTCGATTTGATATAAGCCATTGACTTCCAGGTCCAATTTGTAGGAATCTCGTGCTTCGCGGTACACTTCGCGTACGATGGTGAAGCCCAGTTTTTCAGTGTAAAATTGTTTGGATACTGCGTAATTTGAGCAGATAATTGCGATGTGGTGAATTCCTAAAATCATATCTTTTCTCTTAGCTTTGCCAATCCTCCAAGGTTTGGCAAAGCTAGGGGGGAAAGGTGAGATTTTAACGTATTTTTGAAAATTATCAGTTAGTTGTTGCTATTGCGATTTTTGAATCTGCGGTTCCGTAGTATAAGAACCATTTACCATTAAA
>CAMCXW010000030.1 GCA_945883625.1 Spirosoma fluviale | reverse complement strand
GTGATGATGTTAGGCCAAACGCGTGTCTTCTTAGGCATGGCGAAAGATGGTTTATTGCCAAAGTTTTTTGCTGAGATTCACCCAACGTTTAAGACGCCTTGGAAATCGACGATATTGGTAGGTGCTGCGGTATCGATTGTGGCAGGATTGACCCCTATTTCTTTATTGGGGGATATGACGAGCTTTGGTACTTTGTTTGCTTTTACGATGGTTTGTTTGGCGGTATGGATTTTACGTTTCCGTGATCCAGGTCGTGATCGTCCATTTAAGGTTTCTGGGTTAAATATTGTGGCTCCATTGGGAATCATTGTGAATACCTTTTTGATTTTTAATTTAGGTCGGACGGCACAGATTTTCGCTATAGCGTGGTTGGTGTTTGGGTTGGTGGTGTACTTCGTGTATGGCCGACCGCGTTCGCATCTGAATACGAGAGAGTAATAAGAAGCCCCTGAATAAGGGGCTTTTTTTATGGGTTTTTTCTTAGGCAAAGCGCGAAGCCCCTTTGGCAAAGCGCGAAGCTTTGCTAGAGAGACAACGGCCTTTGCCTAAGCGATATTTTTGGCGTATTTTTGCACCTTGATTTATCATTATGCAAAAGATTGACGCGGAAATTGCCAAACGACGGACCTTTGGTATCATCTCTCACCCCGATGCGGGAAAAACGACGCTAACGGAAAAATTGCTACTTTTTGGAGGGGCTATTCAAACGGCTGGGGCGGTGAAATCGAATAAGATAAAGAAGGGGGCGACCTCCGACTTTATGGAAATTGAGCGCCAAAGAGGTATCTCGGTCGCGACTTCTGTCATGACATTTGAGTATAATGATGTAAAAATCAACATCTTGGATACCCCCGGTCACAAGGACTTTGCGGAGGATACGTATCGGACTTTGACGGCTGTGGATTCAGTGATTTTGGTCATCGACTGCGTGAAGGGTGTCGAGGAACAAACCGAGCGTTTGATGGAAGTTTGTCGCATGCGGAAGACGCCAGTGATTATATTCATCAATAAGATGGATCGTGAGGGTCAGAATCCCTTTGACCTACTCGATGAGTTAGAACAAAAATTGAAAATTTCCGTACGCCCTTTGACTTGGCCGATTAATATGGGCCAAAACTTTAAAGGCGTTTACCATTTATTGGATCGCTCGTTGAACTTGTTCTCAGCCAACAAAACGAAGATTGAGAAGAATGTTGCTTCGGTCGATATTGCCACGCCTGAATTGGATACGCGCGTAGGAGAACGTGACGCGAATCAGCTACGTGAAGACGTGGATTTGATTGAAGGCGTGTACGAAACTTTTGATCGCGAAGAATATCTACGCGGTGAGTTAGCGCCTGTGTTTTTCGGCTCGGCGGTCAATAACTTTGGCATACAAGAATTGTTGGACACTTTCACCAAAATCGCTCCATCTACCCAAGCGCGTGGAACCGACGTGCGTATGGTGGAACCTAATGAGAAGAAATTTACTGGATTCGTATTTAAGATTCACGCGAATTTGGATCCGAAACACCGCGACCGAATTGCGTTTTTACGTATATGCTCAGGCGTGTTTCATCGCAATACGTTTTACCAACATATTCGCTTGAAAAAGAATGTACGTTTCGCGAATCCCTATAATTTCATGGCCCAAGATAAAGAGGTCGTGGACGAAGGTTTTCCGGGCGACGTAATTGGTTTATATGATACAGGTACGTTTAAAATTGGCGATACTTTGACGGAAGGGGAGGTTATGAATTACCAAGGAATCCCGAGCTTCTCGCCGGAGATTTTCAAGGAGCTCATCAACTTAGACCCGATGAAGTCCAAGCAATTAGAAAAGGGGATTGATCAGCTTACGGATGAAGGTGTAGCTCAATTATTTACGCAGCCTCAATTAGGTAATCGCAAGATTGTGGGAACGGTGGGAGATTTACAATATGAAGTTATTCAATACCGTTTGGAGCATGAATATGGCGCCAAATGTCGCTTTGATGGCATGTCGGTGACTAAGGCTTGTTGGATTACCTCCGAAGACCCGAAAAAACTACAAGAATTTGTGCGTTTAAAAGGGCAAAACATTGCTCAAGATAAAGATGGAAATTACGTGTTCTTGGCGGATTCCGATTGGATTCTTCGTATGAACCAAACGAATAATCCTGATATTGAATTTCACTTTACAAGTGAGTTTAAGTTGGCATAGCCCCTTTGGACTTTGTTTTTTTTCTTTGGCAAAGCTCGTCGCTTTGTCAAAGTTTGAGGCGCTTTTCGCGCCGATTCCCCAGACTTCAGTCTGGGCTTATGAATAACCCTAGGCTTTAGCCTAGGGACTAGACGCGAGGTATGAACTGCACCCAATAAGTTACTTTTTGGGTGCAGTTCAGGTATCGCGTCTCTAAAAGGAATTAATCGATGCTACGCATCTCAAACTTTGGCAATCCTGAAAGGTTTGCCAAAGACAAACCTCCCATCTTTCACCTCTTACCTCTTACCTCTTAACTCTTACCTCTTAACTGTCTACACTAACCCTAAATCCTTCTGAATTACCCCAACTTTCTCCTGCAGGTAAGCAATGGTCTTATCGAAATCAGTGGCAGATGCTAAAGGCGCATTCACAGATACATAGAATTTGATCTTTGGTTCCGTGCCGGAAGGTCGAGCGGACACTTTAGATCCGTCGGCAAGGATGAGTTGAATCACGTTGGACGCTTCGATGCCACGGCCAACGGCAATACGTGTTTGCTTTCCGGTTAAGAGGTCTGTTGAAATAAGACCTTCGTAATCGAGAACCGTTACAGGTTTTGATCCAGCCACAGATGCGGGAACATTCGAACGAAGGTTGATCATCATTTGCTTGATTTCCTCGGCGCCAACTTTCCCTTTTTTGGTTAAGGAGATGAGTCCTTCGTAGTAGAAATTGTTCTCAATGTACATTTCGGCCAGGAAGTCGAACAGCGATTTGCCCTGATCTTTGGCATAAGCGGTTAATTCTGCAATCATCGCACAAGAGGCCACAGCGTCTTTGTCGCGGACTGCATCGCCAATTAAATAGCCGTAGGACTCTTCGCCACCTCCGATGAACTTTTCCTTGCCCTCTAACTCGCGGATAACCTGCGCGATATATTTAAAGCCGGTTAAGGTATTGTAGCATGTGACGCCTTTGGACGCACACATTTTATCAATCAAATCCGTGGTCACAATCGTTTTGGCCACAAATTCATTGCCCTTCAAATCCGTTACTTTCAATAAATAATATAGAATCAAACTGGCCATTTGGTTGCCGTTCAACAGTACCCATTCGCCGTGTTGGTTCTTCACCGCAGCTCCCACGCGATCCGCATCGGGATCAGTCGCAATAACCAAATCCGCATCAATCGCTTTGGCTTTATTCAAGGCCAAAGTCATCGCCTCTTTTTCCTCTGGATTCGGATAAACGACGGTTGGGAAATTACCATCCGGAATCGCTTGCTCTTCCACGACGCTCACCGACTCAAAACCTAATAGGTCTAATGCTTTTGGCACCAAGGTAATCCCTGTTCCATGGATCGGTGAGAAGACGATTTTTAAGTCTTTTTGACGCTGAATGACCTCCGGTTTCCGACAATTCGCTTGGATGGTTTTCAAATAAGCCGTGTCAATCGACTCGTCCAATAAGTGTAATAAGGAATCATTTCCTTCAAATTTGATATCAGCAACCGTTGATATGGCGTTCACCTCCGCCACGATATTCTTGTCATGCGGAGCTACGACCTGCGAGCCATCTGCCCAATAAGCTTTGTAGCCATTGTATTCCTTGGGATTATGGGATGCGGTGATGACTAGGCCGGCTTGGCAGCCCAACTCGCGTACCGTGAACGATAACTGCGGAGTAGGTCGCAAAGCAGGGAAGAGGTAAACCTCAATGCCATTGGCTGTGAAGATATTTGCGGCAATTCGTGTAAATTCCGGTGAATTATTTCGCGAATCGTGGGCGATAGCCACTTTGATTTTTTGGCCCGGAAGGCATTTGTTTAGGTAATTGGCAAAACCTTGCGTCGCTGCACCCACGGTGTATTGATTCATGCGGTTGCAACCCACGCCCATCTCGCCGCGCATGCCGCCCGTCCCAAATTCCAGGGATTTGTAGAAGGAATCCGTCAATGCGGTCTGTTTGCCGGCTGCGATCATCGCTTGGATTTGTCCTTTGGTTTCGGCGTCGTAAGGGCCGTTTAACCATTGGTCGATATTTGCTTGGGTCGTTGCGTCAAATGTCATGTCCTAAATTTCTCCGGTAAAAACTTGTTTGGCTGGGCCAATTAAAAATATTTGGGTGTATCCGTCGGTGCTATTTCCTTCGAATTGCACGGCTAATTCGCCGCCTAAAGTCTTGATTTGAATGGGGCTGTTCATGCCTTTGGTAGCGTTTGATACCAAAGCCGCTGCTGTAACGCCCGTTCCGCAGGAGTAGGTTTCATCTTCCACGCCACGCTCGTAAGTCCGAACGAAGAGGGTTTGGGGATCTAATTTCTCAGCGAAATTCACATTCGTTCCGTTTTGGCCTAGATAAGCTTCTGAATAACGAATTGCTGCACCAATGTTCTTCACATCCGTGAATTGTACTTGTTGGACGTAACGCACCACATGCGGCGAACCGGTATTGGTAAAATAGTCGTCGTCATGTTGGGCTATATTCGCCACATCTTGCATTTGTAATGATATGGTTTCAGGAGTGATGTGAGCCAAATGCGGTCCATCCACCGCAATAAAATGTGCTTTTTCTTGTACGATACCTTGTTCTGCGGCAAAGCGTACCAAACAACGGCCGCCATTTCCACACATGGTTCCGGGAGTACCATCTGAATTAAAATAGACCATGCGGAAGTCGTAACCTTCAGCCATTTGCAAGAGCATTAAACCATCTGCGCCTATGCCAAAACGGCGGTGGCAGAGTTGGGCAATCGCTGCAGTGTCGAGTTGAAACGTTAGGCTTCGGTCATCAATGATGATAAAGTCGTTCCCGGTTCCTTGGTATTTGTAAAATTGCATGGACGAAATTAAGAAAAATGTGCTAAGTATCGAGCTTGAATTATGTTAAGATGATGTTTTTCATGTCCGGCGATCATCCAGGCTAATGCGCGCGTGCTGATTTTCTGTCCATTCGCTAAGCCCATCGCATTTCCTTGCGTTAGCGTGAGTGATTGAATTAATGCTATTGTCGCTGCGCGAGTAGTTTTGTATTGAGCTAAAACCGCTTCTGCCGACTGGTTTTCATAGCCCGCCTGATCCATGTATTCGTTTTCGTCAAATCCGGGAAGTGATTGTATTTCTCCTCGCGAAATCGCCAAGGCCCGGTAGGCAAATATCCGCTCCGAATCAACCATGTGCCCTAAGAGTTGCTTGAGACTCCACTTGCCCTCTGCATACGCGTAGTTGGCTTCCTGCTCCTTGAGGGGCTCATAAATAGCTAAAATTTGCTTGGTTTGTTGGTCGAATACCTCCAACAGATTCGCATCTGTATCAAATTGTAGATATTCTGCGAAATAGAGAGCGTTTGGATATTCGTAATTGGCCGGAAAATGCATTTCTAGAGTTATTTTATTCACTTACCTTTGGCAATCCTCCAAGGTTTGCCAAAGGTAGGGGGGAAAAGGGATTTTTTGATTTGATTAAATGATAAAGAATATCGAGTAACTGATTTTTTTTAGATCTATAACCATTCATTAGGCAAACTTGCAAAGCCGTGATTTTCAATTGGATAAAGCAATTAGCTCAATTAAAGCCTATTTTTTTACTATTTTTTTAGAAGACCTATTGTATCCAAGTAGAATTTTCCTAATTTTGTGCCACCAAATATCAAACGGTCCGGTAGTTCAGTTGGTTAGAATACATGCCTGTCACGCATGGGGTCGCGGGTTCGAGTCCCGTCCGGACCGCCAACTTGGTTAAAGCTTCAGAGAAATCTGAGGCTTTTTTATTTATTGCTACACCACCAGCAATCCCATTTCCCGCAATTCCTCTACGATTCCTCCTTCCCAAAAATTTCTAAAATCTCCCAAGCCTGATTGATTAAACTCCTTTTGGAATTCCTCTAATGTCCATGTTTTGGTAGGACCAAGTGAGATGCGCGCTAATATGTCAACAAGCCACATACCCAATTGCTCAGGAACAATTAATTCCTCTTCGTCCCGTCCCAAACTCATTTGCAATATGTACTTACCGCGAGAGCGTTCTTCCATGGAAGGAATGGGTCCGAGCCAACAAATTTTAGCATTGGGTTTGGGGAATTCTTCTGGTTTTGGCGCTAAAATACGTTTAACGTAGTTTTTAGGAATCTGTGTACGAGGAATCTTAAAATCGAACCATTCCTGAAGAGGCATGTCTAATCCAATGCCATGCATGTAATTAAACAACGATTTTTTTAGCCCCTCACTAAATTGGGCATGATCCGTTCCCATGGGATCCGCATGTTCCAAATCATTATTAGCAAAGCTACCCGGTTCGGGGTTAAGTATTTTAATGTGATAAGCGTCCGGATTTAGGCCCACCGGACTATGCGCCGTTAAGGCAAATTGATGCCAAAAACCAGAGTGCATCACCCCATTTTCAATGAATTGGCGAACAACTTCCAGCGAATCAACCGTTTCTTGTGCGGTTTGTGTAGGAAAGCCATACATCAAGTAAGCATGCACTAAAATGCCTGCTTGTGTAAAATGGTCAGCTACCTGAGCAACTTGTTCGACCGTAACGCCTTTGTCAATTAATGTCAATAATCGGTTGGAGGCAACTTCCAATCCACCCGAAACGGCAATGCAGCCTGACCTCACCAGCAGTTGGCATAAATCCTTAGTAAAACTCTTCTCAAATCGAATATTTGTCCACCAAACAACCGTCAAATCCCTGCGGATAATTTCCAATGCCACATCACGCATCAATGCCGGCGGTGCAGCCTCATCTACAAAATGAAAACCATTGTTGCCGGTTTGGGCAATCATGGCTTCAATTCGGTCAACTAACAGGGGTGCCGAGGTGAATTCGTAGTCTTTGATATAAGATAATGAGATGTCACAAAAGGTACATTTACCCCAATAACAGCCATGTGCTAAGGTCAATTTATTCCATCGGCCATCACTCCACAAGCGGTGCATGGGGTTTGCAATTTCGATCACCGACAAATAGTTTTCTAATGGTAAACCTGTGTAATCTGGGGTGCCCACATCTTTTTGTTTCACGTCAGAATCCTTCGATCCATTCAAGTAGGTGACGGTTCCATCGATGCAGCAAAAAGTTCGTTTCAAATCTTTCAATTCTCGATTGCCTTGTAGATTTTCCAAAAGATTCATCAACGGCGTTTCTCCGTCGTCGAGCGTAATAAAGTCGACAAATTCAAATACGCGGGGTTCTTGTACGGAGCGCAATTCAGTATTTGCATAGCCCCCACCAAATGCCACTTTAATGTGTGGATGGTGTTTTTTTAGCCATTGTCCACAGCGTAGTGCGCTGTATAAATTGCCGGGGAAGGGTGCAGTTATGGCGACTAGATCGGGTTTTTCTTGTTGGATTTTGGTCTCTAATTGTGCCACCAATAATTCATCGATATATGTAAGAGGTGCATCAAGTGCTTGGTGTAATTCATGAAATGTTGAAGCTGACCTACCTAGTCTTTCAGCATAGCGGCTGAAACCAAAATGTGGATCAACGGCCTCTATGATTAAATCTGAAATATCTTCTAGGTAAAGTGTTGCCAAATGCCGCGCTTTATCTCGTGTTCCCATACTGCCAAAGGCCCATTCTAAATCCGTTATTTGTTGAAAGCGGGATGCCTCAGGTAGGTAATTCTGTTCGGCAATGACGTGCGCCATTGTTGGATTTTTGTCGTGCAAAAAGGAAATAACCGGTTCGATGGTTCGCAGGTAAGACTTTTTGAGTCGGAGCATACGCGCTCCATTTGCATTGAGTTTTTGTCCAGAGCCTTCAATGTATTCAAATAATTGTTGGAGTCCTGTTTTTGAAAAAAGTTGTAGGATAACCTCCAAACCTAGGTCGGCCTGACAAGATGCCAATCCTTTCGTATTCATAAATCCCTTTAAATAAGCCGTTGCTGGATATGGCGTATTTAATTGGGTAAATGGAGGGGTAATAAAAAATACCTTCGGATTCTTTGCGCTCATCGAAATCAAAAGTAGGGGAAAAGCGGCTAAAAGAAAAGAGTCCCCTTACCTTTGGCAAACCTTGGAGGATTGCCAAAGGTAGTGTTTTGGGAATTTTTTGGCATTTTAAAAACTGATTTTTTTCTCCAGCTTCTTGGATTTCGTTCCAATTTTCGATTTTTAAAATTCCGAACCTGTACCTTTGGCAATCCTCCAAGGTTTGCCAAAGGTAGAGGGAAATGGGGGATTTTGATCCCGTCCTAAATTTAAAATCAAGAACTTGATTTGAGGTCAAAAATGCTTTACCAAGCATCGAGGCCTAGAATTTTTCTGCCCAGTTCATTTAGTTCGGCAGTAGTATATTTTGTTTGTTCCCATTTCCTAGGGTCGCCTGGAAATGCATATCCCTCGGGAGCTATGCGGTCTTTCCAGGAGTTGATGCGCCAATCTTTCAATGAAGCATTGTCCTCTTCAGCTGGCATCATGGATATATATTGGGCACAGCGTACCTTGTCGCTGTTATTTGCCCGAATGCCATGTGGCTGCGTGCTGTTGAAGATTAATAAATCACCGGCTGCCAACTTGACTTTTGTGGGGGTAAAACCGGTGATATCCGGTTTGAAGCGGTCGCGGTCTTCGGGTTGGGTTAATTTCCAGGTATCGTAGTAACGAAATAATTCAGGGATGCACTGAAATCCTCCCATGTTTTCGTCGAGTTGGTCCGCTAAAGCGAGTACCCCTTGTACATTGACCGGCTTTGTTTCTGGGTCATAATCCCAATGTATAAAGGCTTTGTATTCGTGGCCCGGTCGGATTGGAAAGTTCAGATTGGCTCGGTCAATGGTGACCCAAAGTTTTTCTGTTCCCCAAATATCAACAAATGCGTCATAAACGCGTTGATGCGATCGATTATCCCATAATAATTGGTTATTGTAGCATTCTACCATGCCCGTACCTGCTAACTCTTTCATTTTCATTTCTGCACGTGGGGCGGTGTACCAGGTAGCTGGATCATGGGGATCTTTTTCCTCAAATTCCCATAAAAAATCGGCTGTTTTTAACGCTTGTTCGCGCGGGACTGCCTGTTTGATAACCACGTAGCCATTCGTTATCCAAAACGTCCAATCTTCATCGCTTAACACACGAAGTGCACGACCGTTTTTTCGATCATTCAGTTTGAGTGCGCTACTTTTTGTAGTAGATGGGTTGCCAGGAATTTCATAATGAGCATTATTGGGGATTTTCGTTTGCATGCAGTTTGTTTTTGATGAATCAAATTTCGACTATTTATTGATAGGTGAATTTCATTCTATTCGCCAATTTTTGACCTGTATTGATATTTTAATTTGACATATACATTAAATTGGTAAATTTAGGTATGAAAATAGCTTTGGAGTCCATCCGTCCTGATGCGGATAGTTCGTTTCGATTTTTGCAGACACCTAATTTAAACGAGGTGTTTTATTGGCATTTTCATCCGGAGATTGAGTTGGTTTACGTAGAAGCAGAAAAGGGTATTCGCCATATTGGGGATCATTTAGCTACCTATGAAGGATGTGATTTGGCTCTGATCGGTTCGTATATTCCACATTTGAATTTTGATTATGGAGTAAAAGCGACGGTGGAGACCGTGGTGATTCAGTTTCCGGCGGATTATTTTGAACAAGGTTTGGCACGAATTCCAGAATTAAGTCAGGTTGTAGAACTTGTTGCTCGGGCAAAACAGGGTTTGGCATTTACGGGTGAGACGAAGCGGATAGCTGGAGATAGGTTAAAAAAGCTACATCATTTAGACCGATTTAGTCAATTTGTAGAGTTGATGGGCATCTTTCAAGATTTAGCCGCGAGTGCGGAATACATGGAATTGGGTGCGCGACCCGTTGCGAATGCATTGGTTTTGAAAAAGCAAGCGCGCATACATCAGGTGTACCAATATGTAGAGGCTCATTTTTCAGAGCCAATCAATACGCATCTCATTGCAGAACATGTGAGTTTGTCGGTTCCTGCCTTTTGCAGATATTTTAAAAAAGCAACTCATTTGACCTATACTGACTTTGTAAATCAATATAGGGTCAATTATGCCAAAAAATTACTTATCCAAGGGCGCCATGTTAGTGAGACATGTTATGAGGCTGGATTTGAGAATTTGCCCTACTTTACCCGATTATTTAAGAAGCGGGTTGGGGTGTCTCCGTCAACTTTCAAGAAACAGACGAGTGGAAACTAAATTTCTTTAATTAATGGCTACATTCGCCCATGTGAGGAATTTTTTAAGGTTTTTCGTTTTATGCCTAGTCATAGGTTTTTCGAGTTTAGGTCAAAAAAAGACGACGCCCCTGGCTGAGTTGCTCACCCTAGATAGCTTGATTCGTTCTGCTCCATCGCTAGCCTTGCGTATAGCAGATTACAATCGTGGCGCATTGGATTCAATGATAACAGGCCAAAAACCCATTGACTCATTAGTTGTAAATACCGATGCCCAATCTTTTTTTAAAGATCTACGCGATGGAAATCGAAAACCTAATCTATTCTACCAAGGCTTAAAAATTGATCGTAAAAATATTAATCTGACATCAAATTTTAAATAATTAGCTAATCATCTAATTAATAAATCGCCTGAAGTGGTTCGGTTGTTGGCCATGCTTCGTGATTCAGTGAATATCTCAGACGAAAAAAAGGACTTACTCATCAAAGCCGTCAATGAATACCGTTGGCTTAGCACCTTGCGCCAAAATCGATCCGTTGTGTTGGTCAATATTCCATCGACAATTTTACGGGCATATGATGGTCAGGTGGAAAAGGCCTCCATGCGCGTGGTGGTAGGTAAAGCTTCAAGGCCATCTAAAACGTTAGTAAGTTCGATAAAAAACTTGATCATTACGCCGTATTGGAATGTACCCCGGAGTATTAGTGTAGAGGAATTAGTTCCGGAGATTCGTAAAAATATACGGTATTTTTATGCTAGTCATTTAGAAATATTTGATACAAAGGGGAGAAAGGTTGCGCCTGAAAAGGTGCCTTGGTCACGCTTAAACGCTAATTATTTCCCTTATGAAATGCGTCAGCGTTCGGGCAAATGGAATACATTGGGCATCATGAAGTTTCAGTTTGACAATCCGTTTCGGATGTACTTACATGATACGTCGGAGAAAAAATTATTTAAAAATGAGAAGCGCTTTTATAGTCATAGTTGCATCCGTGTTGAGCGCCCAATTGATTTGGGAAGGTTTTTACTAAAGCCTCATTCCAAGGCGGTGGATACCTTAGATGTTAACGCGGCCTATTTAGATTTGACGCCGAGATACATCAAAATCAACCGATCTATTCCACTGGTGATTTGGTATAGTTTGGTTGATTTTGATGCCAATGGCCAAATCAAATTTTATCCGAATATTTACGGACGAAATTAGATTTTATAATATTGCTCCCAGCCTTTTCTTGGCTCAGGACCGGCAAGTAATTTGTTTGCCAAAGCGTTATTCGTAATTTGTTTTGTGTTGCGATCGAATGTCAACTTCGCATTTAACCGTTGGGCCAACACCCCTAAGGCAAACACTTGACTCAATGGTCCCGCGATTTCAAAACGAGAACGCGTTTGTTCTTGTCCCATACACCCTTTAAGGAAATTAGCATAATGGTTGGATGGGCTTTTCATCACCTCTGGTAACTTAATGTCTTTGGCTGCATCACCTAAAATGGATAATGATGAACCGTGTGACCCTCCTTTGAACGTTAAATCTTTACCATAAATAATCTTACCCGGATTCAATTTAGCGGGTTGGATTTTACCATTACTAGCCGGCGGAATATTTGGATCTAATTCAGTTGTCCCATAGTTTTGAGGAACAGATGGAAGATTATTCAAACCATCATACCAGGTAATGTCCATAGCGGGCATGTCCTTGCGTTTCGGGAATTTGAATTGGATGGTTGACGACATCGGATAGAAAAATGCATTATGGCCATCCGCGCGAAGCATATTTATCTCGGTCGGTAATCCCAATTCCAAAAATTCATGTGCCGTGTCCATAATATGTGCACCCCAATCTCCCAATGCGCCCAGACCATAATCGAACCAGCAGCGCCATTGGCCATTGACAAAATCCTTTTGATAATCATGTGTTTGCGCTACTCCTTGCCAAATATCCCAGTCTAATGTAGATGGAATAGGTTCTGCCGCTGGGAAGCTTTTGATGTTTGGATCCCAACCATGCCACCTGCGTGGGGAGTTCATGTGGGCTGTCATAGAGGTAACATCTTTGATGATACCTGCTTCTTTCCATGCTTTAAATTGGAAGAAATTAGCCTCCGAGTGACCTTGGTTTCCCATTTGGGTAACTAATTTAGGATGCTTTTTAGCGGCAGCCATCATGAGTTCAATTTCCTGGAAGGTACGTGCCATCGGTTTTTCAACGAATACATGTTTGCCTAAGCCAAGGGCCATCATGGTAATAGGAAAATGGGAGTGATCTGGAACACCGATTGCCACCGCCTCAATCTGATTGCCCATTTGGTCAAACATCTTGCGGAAATCTTGAAAACGCGGAACGTTTGGAAATTTTTCTAACACTTTTAGTGTTTGAGGAGCGCCCATGTCTACATCACAAAGTGCAACAATCTCAGCCAGTCCTGTATTGAATAAGGACATGACATCAGATCCACCTTGATTACCGATACCTATACAGGCAAGTTTAACTTTCTCGCCGGCGTTTCTACCGTGTAAAATAGTGGGAAATGCAGCAGCTGCTGTGAATAGGGCGGAATTTTTTAGAAAATCCCGGCGGGAGTTGTTTTGATTTGTCATAGGTTTGGGGGTGTTTGAGTATTAAAGACGTAGATGTTACTAATTTACTTAATTTGACACCTTTCTTCCCTACAATCTGCTCCCATTTCCTTTTGTGTAATATTTGTCAAATTGGGTAAACGCTGCCGGGGTCGTAGACCCCGGCAGCGTTAGTAAACGAGTAAACAAGTGACATAGTCTATCTACTTATTGATAATTTAATGTAATCAGCATGCAGGAGGATTAATCACCAACTTTTTCACCTATTTCTTGATAAACTGCGCCGAGGAATTCAATGATCAAGACCCAAAAGAAGTAGTTGTTTCATCTATCGTAGGGTATACGACATATTACCCTTTACTTTGATGACTTCAGCAATTTTCTTAAATACGATTTTAGGAATATCTATTTTGTATTCATCCAAATGTATATCAAACTGGCACGTTAAGACTAAATTTTTACCAGTTGAAACCAACGTACCCTTCAATTCAACCGGACGCGACACGCCATGAATCGTTGCCGTACCCATCGCCGTAACCGTATACGTACCCGCGACTTTTAAATCAATGGACTCCTTAATTTTACCCTTGAACGTAGCTGAAGGGAATTTATCAGTCTCCAAGTAATTTTCGTTGAAATGCTCTTGCATCAACTTATTTGGAAAGACGAAACTAGTCACGCGCATCTGAACAGCAACTTCATTGGTCGCGGAATTAATAATGCTTCCCACTTGCTTATTAACCGCATCAATATCCTCCATCGGAGTCTTTGAGAAAAACGAAATTTCACCCGTCTGCGTGGTGAATAATTGGGCATTTGCCGCCCAGGTAAGGCAAACAAACATTAGCGTGATTAGGTATTTCATTGTTTCTTAATTTTTGGTTCGAAACTAAATGTTCGTGCAATATTGAAGCCATAAAATATGTCTCCATTTTCCCAGGCTCCTATCGTTTGACCTATAAAATGTTTCTCAATCATCCCCCGCGAATTACTTAGGTGTAATTGAAATACGTGACCACCCGTTTCGATGTCAAAGCCTATTGCCAACGAATTATGATAGGGATATTTTTGACCCGCTTCCTCCTCATATTCCACTTTTTCAACCAGATTATAATAATACTCAGCTGACACGCTTAGGCGATTATTCAGTTTATAGCGTCCCCCAAATCCCATCGCCGCCTGCGTATTTTCCATATAAACGCTTTCTGCTAAATTAGTGTGTAAAATCGTGGGCATCACTTGTAAGGATAACTTATCCGAAAACTTACGGGCAATCAATACTTGGCCGAGGTAGCTTTGGCGTTGCAGATTATTGTAAAATCGCATCACCGTTCCTGATTCCATCGTATATCCTGTTTTCATCGTATTACTCGCCACACTACCAAAAGCCGTTACCGTTACCGGCATCTTATTCGATTGCCGGAGCACCTTGTATTTTGCATAGGTATCATACGTTTTTTCAATGGTAGACCGACCAGCACCCACCAGTAAATTATCCGTAATAGCATATTCCAATCCCAAACGAATACGCGCCTCATCCAGACCAAAAAAATTATCAATAAATCCAGAATTAATCGCCCCAAACCGATGTGAGATCCAAAAATTTACATGCTGCTTAGCGATTGTTTCAACCGATTGTCCATTGATCAACCGGGAAGCTTTAAATGTTGCCAAGGTGTAAGTTGGCTTTTTTGCATCTTCTTTTTCTAGCATGGCCAACAATTCATCTTGCGCAACAAGTTGAAAAGAACTCAGCAGTCCACATAATAGGAGAAACCTATGCATATACACGTAAAGTTGTGCCCGAAAGAGCCGTTTTATAGGAAGCTATCGCTTTGTTTGTTACAGCAGACGTTGGTGCCCCCGTCATACTAAAAGTCGCCCCATGTGCCGTGCAAAAAAAGTTAGTGCCATTAAATATCACTTGCGCCCGGCCCTCATGTGAGCAAATTTGCGTTACCGCAGCAAAGCTCGTTGATGATACACGCGCAACAACAACTTGATTGTAGATCACATATTTGCCCACTGTATTAAGTACCGAATAGGCTGCGTTTGATAAATCAAGGGTAAAGTCAATGGCTGATGCAGGACCTACAGATTCGTTTTCACATGAGCTTAAACTGGCAGCACCGCAATAAACAGCTAGTAAAGAAGCTCCTTTAAAGCCCAAAGATTTCAAGAATTCATGGCGTTGTATTTTTGTTGACATATATGGTCGGGTTTAATGTTGGCAATTTAACGGATTTTTAACGCATTTGTTTTTTTCTATATTCCTAATTCTCATCAGTATAAACCATTTGAATTTTGTTTACTCTATCATTGTCGAAAAAAAACGCTGCCGAAATCCTTAGACTCGCGGCAGCGCTTACATTTAATTCAATAGAGACTTATGGTCGAACCCTAAATACCATCCCTGGGTTTTCAGTAGCTACATACAAAAAGCCATCAACCCCCATTTTGACATTACGCATTCTTCCTAAATTGACGAGCACCTTTTCTTGCTTAACAACTTTGTTGTCTTTAATCACACATCGGTTTAAGTAGTTGAATCGCAAAGAACCAACCATCAAATTACCCTTCCATGCTGGATATTTGTTACTGTCAATAAAAGCTAATCCCGAAGGAGCAATCGATGGAATCCAATATGAAATCGGCTGCTCCATGCCATCTTTTTTCGAAATAGCAGATATCGGTTTGCCATCGTAGTTGATGCCATAGGTGATGGTAGGCCAACCGTAGTTTTTTCCTGCCTGAATGATATTAATTTCATCCCCACCGCGAGGACCATGTTCCGTTTCCCAAATCGAACCGGTTGTTGGATTCAACGTCAATCCCTGTGGATTACGCTGTCCGTACGAATAAACACTTGGATGAGCTGATTTAGAAAAAGGGTTGTCGGCCGGAATACGTCCATCATCAAACATCCGGTGAATTTTCCCATTATCATTATCTAATGCCTGTGGAAATACTTTTTCCATGCCACGTTCTCCCACACTGAAAAATAACATCCCCTTTTTATCGAATGCCAAACGCGATCCAAAGTGATGGAACGTAGGCGTATACGGCAAGGCTTCAAAAATCTCTTGCGATTCAACCCAAGCATTATTCTTGATTTTTCCACGGACGATTGCCGTTGAAGTTAAGGTTTTGCTACCTTCTGTTTTGAATTTGGAATACGACATGTAGACCCAACCATTCGATGCATATTGTGGGTGCAAAACAACATCTAATAATCCACCTTGACCTTTGGACATAACTTGAGGCGTCCCGGAAACAAGCGTTTTATTTTTCTTTTGATCTACCAAATATAGTTTTCCAGACCTATCAGAAATTAAATACTCAAGACTAGGTAGTTGAGCAAAACCCCACGGACTATCAAATCCTGTGGCAATCGTATCCAATTCCACGCGCATCCCCTCTGATTGAAATACATTCGAGGTAGGCTTGTTGGCGAACTTATATTGTTCCACTCCAGCCAAATTCTCAATAATTAAATCCGCTAGTTTTTCAATTTCTTTCGCTGAAATTGTCTCTTTCCAAGTAGGCATACCTAACTCTGGATATCCATTCGAAATACTTGCTAAAATTTGCGCTTTGGTATTCCCATGCTTCCATTGGCGGTCCACGAAGGCCTCTACTTTTTCACCATGGCACGAAGCACAATATTGCGTGTAAGTTTTTTCAGCGGGAGCCTCTTCGACAGGTTGCGTACGTAAGGACATGACGCTCAAAGAGCCAATGAGTAATAGACTTAATCCAATTAATTTCTTTTGCATAATACCTAATGTTAAAGCTACGAATCTAAGGAAAATTTAGCAGTTTTAAAATCCTGATTTAAACGGGCAATCGTTACTTTTAGAAAAAACCTATACCTATGAAATTAGCTTTGATTTTCGTTTTCGTAAGCTCATTTAGTCTCTTTGGTCAAATTCCCGCTGGGACATGGAGCGCCGTAGAAGTTTAAACCAGTGGCGCTAAGCGTCATGAAAGTGCATTTGTCAATTGCGATGGAGTATTTTATGCGCTAGTTGGGCGTGGAAAACGGCCAGTGGATGCCTATTATCCCAAACAAAATCGCTGGGAATTTGTGGCTGATGCGCCCTTCGAATTTCATCATTTTCAAGCTATTTCTTTTCACCATGAAATTTATGTGATGGGCGCGATGACCGGAAATTATCCGCATGAAAAGCCTTTGGGGATAAAGACCTATTTGCTTTATAGTATTTATCACAGTCCGTTTAAATCCCAAACTTCGGCTTGGTATTTTTTGTTAAACGCAATAATTTCGTTTATTTAATGGTAATGCATTTTAATTGCGAACCTTTGGCTTTTGGATTTTTTTGCATCTGCATCCGTAAATTTTGAAAAGTAGCCATTCTGCTATTTCTTTGTACTCTTCAAATTGGCCTGATACGCATATTTCGATCTCATTGAGATCTTTGATATAAGACAATAAATTAGAACTAGGATTAAATAAACCCTCCCTGATTTTCGGGGAGGGTTTTTGTTTTAGAAGTAGCGCACGGGCATGACGATGGCAACAGACCCTTTTGGTTCATTTCGTATGTAAATGGGACTTGCAACTTGCCCGTCAATTAAAATAGGTGAAGTAATTGACTCATTTGCATTCGCTTCTGTTGAGGATAAAAATTGATAATTTTGAGATGAATTAGATGAAAGAAAATTCAGCGATACTCCATTATCCCTTATTTTCAATAATTCATTAATACTTGGCAAAAACCAATCATTGTAACCTTCTTTTGAGAATTCTAAGCAGGCCTTTGCAGCCCATGAATCTACAAGGCAAGTATTATTCATGTTAATTGTATTTTGACACCCACTACCAATGTCAGCACTAGTGTTAGAATTTACTCCTGTGCATCCATATCTAAAACCTCCCGGTGGTTGTGCTAGAATATTAAGTGAAGCTATAATCCCATGCACTTGTCCCGCGATATATCCTGGGTCTCCTGGTTGAAATATATAAGCAATTGCACCCCCTTGAATTCGATCTCCAATCCGTACATTGGTGGCTACAGTGTTCGTTGTCTTCAATCCGCAATCATTCGATAACTGACTTGGTGGAGCACTCCCACTCCCACCTCCCCCCGAACTTGGTGGCGTACTCGAAGAACCACCACTCGCACTTGGATTAGAAACAACCGGTGTAGGTGTCACTCGAATTCGGACACTACGCTCCTCCCCATATGCTACCCCTTTTTGATTAATGGCATAAGCCCGCGCATAGTAAACTTGACCCTCTACTAAATTCCTAAACGTATAGCCAAAAGAGCCTGGACCACTGCCGGTAGCAATTTTCGTATTTTCGATTGTTGGGTTGCGATTCGTGCCCCAACAGATTCCGCGTTCCGTCACTGGTGTATTCCCTTCCGAAATTATTCTTCCATTTACTTCCGCTGAATTGGTCGTATACGTCGTGATTTCATGCGTAAATACTTCAGCATATGTATAGCCTATGGTCTTAAATGAAATGGTCTCACCGTACCCAATACCCTTTATGTTTTTGGCAAATGCCCTGATATAATAAGTCGTTCCATCTTCCAAATTTTTGAGAAAGAGGTTCAAATTGGGCGATAGGGCAACAGCGTCATTGATATCCGGATTAGGTTGTTTGCTATAACAAAATCCTTGTTCAATAATGGGAACACCACCATCATCCAAAAGCTTTCCGCTTATATTGGCACTTGAAAATGTTTCATTTGACACATTCGTTGTTTCTACTTTGGGCAAACGAATATCTTGTGTTTGGAATATTTTGTCCTCACCGTAAGCATATCCTTTTTCATTTTGGGCGAAGGCGCGAACATGGTATTTTGTATTTTCGACCAACGACCTCACCACGATTTTATACATCCCTAAGCCATTCGTGCTCGACGTAAATCGGGTGTCCTCGATTGTTGGGTTGGGTGTTCTGCTCAAGCAAATGCCCCGTTGAATTATTTCTCCTCCACCAGCATCTTGAGTTTCGCCACCTAATGTTGCTTCAAAAATTTGGACTGCTTCCGGATCCAAGGTACGTAAGGTAACTGGCCGATAGTCCTGCGTTTTAAAGCTGAGTTCGTTTCCATAAGATATGCCAATTTCATTAATGGCATACGCGCGAATAAAATAGGTCGTAAACGGTTTTAACTTCGTAATGACAATTCCATAATCTCCCTCCCCTTGACCAATCTGAATGCGTATATCTTGGATGGTTGGGTTGGCGGATAAACTCAAACAAACGCCACGGTCAACGACCGGTTTGCCTCCGTCGTAGGAAATGTTTCCACCGGCCAAACACGTGGTAATGAGTATGTTTTTGACGTCCGAGGTGGTTAAAGTAGGTGCCTGAAAAGCTAAGGTTTTAAATCGTTTTACAGGTCCGTGCACATCATTTGACGCCGTTTTTGCAAAAGCAAAATAGGAGTATTCAGTATTGGCTTGCAAGGACATGAGTGTCTTGGAAAACCCAGTATCAGCAACGATAACTTTATTCTCTAGAATGCGAGATGAAGTATCATTTTTGGCATAATAGAATCCTTTTTCGGTGATGGATTCCTCACTTGGATTGATAAATATTGCCTCAGCTTGCACAGAGGTTGCCTTTATTTTTTTTGCATCCTGAGTAAGCACCTGAACAGGAAATTTGTAAATCTCCTCCTTGCAACCTGAGATTGATAACATGATCACCAAAATCCATAACCCTAGTTTTTTCATAGATGCTAGTTATTCAATTGGTTAAACGTATTTCCTTTCCTGATGTGGTAAATAAGTTGGATTTGCGTACTGATAAAAAGGTCATTTCCTTTTTTTGCGAATGAACGATTTTCGTTAGGTAAAATAGGTATTCGATTGCGCAAGGTATTTGCACCAAAAGGCTCCAAACTTCGATCAAAAAAATCACTCTTTGGCGTAATGGATTTGCTACTTCGATTATCGGAAACATCATCTAGATAATCTGAAAATGTAAAATGAACCGTTGAGGTTAGGCCTAGGTCAAATTGGTCACTCAGTTTTGTTTGCAGGCTAAAACCTATGGGTATGGCCAAAATAAATCGGGAATAATCTGTTCCTTCTGTATTTACAGCGGCTAGATTTTGCCATTTTTTTTGTTGGGGAGTATTCGAGGCTAATGAAACCATAGGCCGAGCGAAAGGTGTATGGAAAATCAAGCTCAAACCACCATGAACTTGGGTGCGTATACGCTGCCTTTTTAATACATTACTTCGAGTTCTCTGGAAATGATAGGCGCCTTGTGCACTCAACTCATGGACGTAATTTTGAAAATGTAAGTTTCGAATAAAATTACCCCCAAACTTTCCATTCGCGATATATTCATTGTCATCAGCGTTTAGTTGGGATAGCTGATAGCTAAATTTTCCAGAAAATTTCTGTGTATAGTATCGATTCAAGCCTATTCGGACGTTAAAACCTGCTGTTTTAGGGCCCATGGTGGGAAATGCCTTCCAAGGAACAAGATCGCCGATGTAATTGGCGGAACCGCCGCCTAGTTCAAGAGCATTATAGCGCTTAAAAACACCTTGATATACTTCTTGGCCAAATGAAATTTGGCACAAAAGGAGCGCAATAATCAAATGCTTCAGTTGGTAAAATCCCATGGAATTCGATCAATTTACTCCGCAAAATGAACCATTTAAAGTGCAATTCCACCACTTTTTTATTAAGTGGTTGGAGATTTTATTTATCGGATTTAGTATCCGGATTATTCCCCACGTTTTTGCCCGCAATAAATCCCGTTGTCCAGGCCGATTGAAAATTAAAACCACCGGTGATTCCATCGATATCCATTACTTCACCGGCAAAAAACATACCTGGGCACACGGTACTTTCCATCGTATTCACATTAATTTCAGCCAAATCCACTCCGCCAGCCGTCACGAATTCCTCTTTAAAGGTTGTTTTGCCCTTGACTTCATAGCGATCATTGATCAAGGTATTTACGAGTTTGTTTAGGCTTTTTCCGGCTAGGTCGTGCCAACGGCCCGAAGGGTTAATTTCGTTTTTCGCAAGTAGAAATACCCAAAGCCGATTGGGCATCGGGAATGGATTATGATTACTCATCATTTTGGAGCCATGGTCCCTACTAATCTGTTTGATTTGCGCCCGAAGCCCCTCCTCTTTTTCATCTTCAAGCCAGTTGACAAGCACCGAACACTGGTATTCATTTTCGGCAAGGATGCGAGCGCCCCAGGCCGAAAGCTGCAAGATAGCCGGACCGCTCATGCCCCAATGGGTGATGAGTAAGGGACCGCGGCCGATTAATTTTTGACCTTCGATGCGCACTACTGCTTTTTCAACGACGATACCCATCAATTCACGAATGGGATCTTGCGGCATATTGAACGTAAAAAGCGAGGGGACAGGCGGAACGATTTGATGGCCGATATCCGCAAGCCATTGGAGTCCCGAAAATTTCGGTTGGCCTCCGACGGTTACAATTACACGGTCAACTTCCAGTTCAGAATCCTTAAAATGCAGCTGAAAGCTGTTATTGGTGCGTTTTATAGCGTCCACCCCTTGGCTAGTAAAAAGTTCGACGCCTAGTTTGCGGGCTTCGTACCAAAAGCAATCAATGATGGATTGCGAGTCGTTGGAAAGTGGAAAAATACATTGATCCGGATATGTTTTCAGCGCAACATCACGCGATTCAAACCATTCAACCGTGTCTTTTGTATCAAATTGCTCAAAAGCCTTGCGTAAGAATTTTTCACCGCGTGGGTAATTTTCGGAAAGGATACGCTTGTTGAACGTTGCGTTGGTTACGTTGCATCGTCCGCCACCTGAGATTTTCACTTTACCCAAAAACTTAGATGTTTTTTCGTATATGCAAACCCGTGCCTCGGGGAAATGTTGTTTGGCAGTTAGTGCAGCAAAGAATCCGGCGGCACCCCCACCGATGATGGCAATTGTGAGCATACCGTTAGGACTTTACGACCTTTAAATAAGTTTTGTATAGGGTGACAGGATAACGAACAAGTCCACCGGAAAGACTATTTGAATCGCAGCTCACAGGATTTGTTTCTGTCGTATTATATGAATTTCCGTGGTTTTGACATTTGAATCGACCATTTGTTAATATCCAAGCGCCGCGTGTACCCTGATGTGGACAGCAGTTGTCGAACGCTTTGATGGTATTGGCATCTGTTTTCAACAGGAGAATTCCAGCTTCGATGATGTTGCTAAAACCTGAAATATCTGCTAACTTAACGAAGTTTTTGTGTACCAAATTAACGAAAACGGTTTTGCCTTCTATTAAAAAGCCGTCTGCGTTGAATAAAGTTGAAATTCGTTTGAATTCTTTTTCCTCTTCCGTCGTGGCTGGAAGCATAGGTTCTTCCTCTGTTTGGCAGCTACTATTTAGTAAAGCGATTTGTGTAATCGTTAGCGCAGGACAAAGATGTTGAATGAAGTTTCTACGTTTCATGGTCGCAAGAAACAACATATTTAGGAAAATATAGATGGCAGACGAAAAAATACCTAAGGTTAACACACCTAACCTAGTGGATTTATTTACCAAGGAAAATATTCGCTTGGAGACCGTAGGTATTCGAAAGGATCGTGTATACACTTCTAAAAAAGGGCTTAGTCCATATACTGGGGAATTTGGTAAAGCACAAAAAATGCATTTGCTCAATCGAGCGCTGATTGGCTTTAGTTACAAGAGTTATCAAGAGATCAAAGACTTTTCACTTAAACAAAGTATTGATCTATTGCTGACTCCTGAGAAGCCTTTTTCCTTACCCATTAATGATTATTATTTAGATGTTTCAGATAATGCTGATGTCGTTAAGGCAGATGTTCCCAAGGGGGCTGTCTGGGTGACGGCGCCTGAATATATTAAGGATAATGGTACGTTGAATGGTAATCGCACGCAGTCATTAAAAGCGTGGCTTTCGAAGCAGTTTGTGAATCAAAAGACTTCTATCCATTGGCGTATGTTTTTGTTTTATCACAATTTATTAGTCGCCTCACTTCAAAATGGGGGTCCTGTAAAGAATGCATTTCAGTATGTGGATACGCTATTTAAATCTTCTTTAGGCAATTTTAAGGATCTGATTTACCACATTACGCTGGATCCTTCGATGCTCGTTTATTTGAATGGCAATCAAAATAATAAATTTTCACCCGATGAAAATTATGCACGTGAGTTACAAGAATTATTTACCGTAGGGAAAGGTCCAGACTCCAAGTTTACTGAAAAAGATGTGGCTGAAATGGCGCGTCTGTTAACGGGTTGGAATTTTGATTGGGATAAAACCATGAAAACGGAAGGTCGGACCGTAGTGACCAATGGATACTGGAATCACGATATTGGCGATAAGCAGTTTTCTGAGTTTTATGGTAATCGAAAGATTTCTGGGGCCAACAATCCTGATCGTGCGGATGGCGAATTGCGCGAGGCGATCGATATGATTTTTACGACCGATGAAGTTGCCAAATATATCTGTCGGCGCATCTACAGCTTCTTCGTCAACCCCATGATCGATCCGGCGATTGAGGATTTGATCATTACTCCACTGGCTAAGGTATTCAGAGATGCCAAATTTGAGATTTTACCGGTCGTACGTACCTTACTTTCTAGCGAACACTTTTTTGATTCGATTCATTACAATTCGATTATTAAGTCGCCTGCCGACTTTGTTATCGGCTTGGCCAAAGAATTTGATATGCCTTTATTGGACAATAAATTCGTTCCTGTTGTCATGGGTGAGGATGCGATTTATTATGACTATAAACGCTATAATGGGATCCATAATCAAATGAATAATTTGGGTATGAATATGGGTGATCCTCCCAATGTGGCTGGTTGGCCAGCATACTATCAAACTCCAGCCTTTGATTTGTTTTGGATTAATTCAGAAACAATCGTTAAGCGCGCCCAGCATACCGATTCAATGTTCAATTGGGGGAATTGGGTCTATTACAATAATGCCACGAAAACGGGCATGCTTGTTCGAGTAGATTTACCTGAATATATACGCAAGTTTAATACGCCTGAGAATTTAGATGCCTTGGTGGATCAGTTGATTGACAGACTCATCAACATCCCAATTAATGCAGCTTCTCGGGCAAGAATTATTGATCGGGTCTTACAGGGGAATAATAATCCGAATTATTGGTCGGGAGCCTGGTATGCTTTTGTAGGCAATCCTACGGCGGATAACCGACAAGTAATCCAGAATCGGTTGGCACAGGCGATGGGCTTTATTTTCCAATTGGGTGAAACACATTTACATTAACGAGCCATGAATAGACGTAATTTTATACATAATATGGCTCATTTGGCAGCAATGCCAGCCTTCATTCCGGGTATGGACTTGTTTCAACAAAATGAGTTGATGCAAAATACCGTGGCGGAAGGTAAGATTCTTATTCTCATCAGGTTAGATGGAGGTAATGATGGATTGAATACGGTCATTCCGTTGGATCAATATGAAAGTTTGAAGAAGGTCCGGCCAGGGGTGATTATACCTGAGTCCAAAATCATTCCGATTAAAGGGACTGCTGCCGGTTTACACCCCGCGATGGGAGGCTTGAATAATTTAATTGAGGAAAAACGCTTAGCGATCATTCAGTCTGTTGGCTATGCTAAACCCAATTATTCCCATTTCCGCTCCTCCGATATTTGGATGTCGGGCTCAGATTCGGATATAAATGTGTCTTCCGGCTGGATGGCGCGTTACATCGAATCCAAACACCCGAATTACCCTAAGGCATATCCCAATGCGAATTTTCCACATCCTTTGTCCATTGAAATCAGCTGGCAATCTAGCTTACTTTTTCAAGGTCAAAATTCATTCACCAGTCTAATCTACAACAACCCAGATAACTTTTACAAGTTGATGAATCCATTTGTCAACACCTATCCGGAGACGTTGCAGGGGTCAAGATTGGCATATTTACAGTTGATCGGCCGACAGTCCCAAGAGTACGGTTCTGTGGTTCAAGCAGCTTATCGGGCGGGTACGACGCCGTTTCCGTTTGAGGAAAATGATTTAGGGAATCAGTTTAAGATTATTCACCGTCTCATTGCGGGAGGATTGAATACGCGGGTATATATGTTGCGCTTGGGTGGTTTTGATACGCATGGCCAGCAGGTGGATACACAAGATTTTACGAAAGGCCAACATGCTGTTTTGTTGAAGCAATTGAATGATTCGATTGTCACGTTCATGAAAAACTTGGATGCGCAGAATTTGGGCGATCGGGTCGTGGGCGTTACGTTGTCGGAATTTGGCAGAACGATTCATTCGAATGGTAGTTCGGGAACGGATCATGGAACTGTTGCGCCGATGTTTGTTTTTGGAAATGCGGTGAAAGGTGGCGTGATTGGTAAGAATCCTGTGATACCGACGAATTATAAAATGAATGAAGATTTGCCTGTGCTGTATGATTACCGACAAGCTTATTCGTCTTTATTGAATCAATGGATGGGGTCACCTGCATCCATGAATAAACAGATTTTGTATCGTGAGTTCGAGAAGATTCAATTGATTAAGGATACGTTTGCGGATTCCGATTCGGATGGTGTTCCAGATGTATTCGATCAGTGTGCGAATACTCCACTTGGTACGGTAGTGGACCTAAACGGTTGTCCAGTCTTTAAGCTGCCAGCGGACAATTACTCGATTCAGTTGACAGCCACGACCTGTCCAGGCAGCACAAATGGCTCGCTTCAAATGACGTTTAAAGATTTGAAACACACCTACCTGATTGATATTAAAGGGCCTTCTTCGTATGCTAAATCGCTGAAAGCAGTTGCTGGCGCAAAGCAGATGCTCGACAATTTAGTGATTGGGAAGTATACTATTTCGATTACGATTGAGGGGCAAAAAGAGTATGTGCAGTTATTTGATGTTCAGGTAAAACAGCCAGATCCGTTGGCCGTACAAGCAAGTTTGAGTCCAGATAATCAAATTTTAAAACTGGATTTACAGGGGGCGGATTCTTATTTTATTAAGGTTAATGCGCAAACTTTTGAAGTAAAAGCGGGAACGTGGTCGACGGATTTAGTCACAGGGAAAAATCAAATACGTGTGTGGACATCGCAAGATTGTCAGGGTGAGTTTAGTCGGGAGATATTCCATTCTGAACAGATTCAATGTTTCCCGAATCCGACGATAGGTCCGATGACCGTTTATGTGGCAGGACGAGATCGTGAAGTGGAGATTGGATTGTATGATTTACAAGGAAAGATGTATGCGCGTGCGCTGCATGTGGTGGATGCCATGCGGATGGTTTCTTTAGATTTGAGTTCATATGTTACAGGAACCTATCTGTTGGAAGTAACGGGTCAAACGGTGCAACAACAAGTTAAATTGGTGAAACTATGAGGCAGTATATCGCATTGATTTTGGTTGGGATTTATTTGATGTCTTGCAGCGCTAAGAAGGAGGTAGAAGTTGTGCCAGCGGTACCTGAAAAGGCACCTGAGGCGGTGGAGTTGAGTAAGCCAACGAATAATTCCGTTTGTTTAGTGGGAGCTAATTCGCGTGCGGATGAAGTTCAGTTTACGTGGGTTCCTGCAGCGGGGGCTACGAGTTATGACTTGAAGATTACGAATTTAAAGACAAACACGACGGAGACTAAAAGTTTTCCAACGAGTCCGGCAACGGTTACTTTGGTGACTGGATTACCGTATGAATGGCAGATCGTTTCTAAATCCGTGAAGACGGCGATGACCGCAAGTTCGGCTAAATGGAAGTTTTATTTGACAGGTGCGGGAGAGGTAAGTTATGCTCCATTTCCTGCGAGTTTGACGTTTCCGGCCTCGGGCCAACAAGTCTCTGCGGCTTCGGGACAGTTGAAATTAACCTGGTCAGGATCAGACCCTGACACCGGAAATTCGTTGTTATCGTATGAGGTATTTGTTGACATGGACATTGTCAAAGTTAGGAATCGCGAGGTAGCTACTATAAAATCCAAAACAGAATCCGTAAGTATTCCGGTGAAGTCGGGTGGTACGTATTATTGGATGGTTAAAACAATGGATGAGTCGTCGGCGAGTTACTCGCAGATTTTTGGGTTTCGGGTTAATTAAGTTTCGCTATATACATGTAGGGGAATTCTCAGAATATTTTCCGTACTTGTTGGCCTAAACCCCAACACCATGGCTAAAGGCATGAATTCCAAGAAGGCGGATAAGAAGGAACCCGCGAAGACTCCGAAGGAGAA
>CAMCXW010000029.1 GCA_945883625.1 Spirosoma fluviale | reverse complement strand
AATACAAATATCAAAAGGACCTTCTTGCGCAATAACTCCTTGCATCCGAAGGCATTCTGAATCCGTATCCGACATATTCGTATCAAATCCGAAATACCTCGTTTCAGGTATGGCCAAAGGTCCTAATAAATGCTTATGTAAATACGATTCGCATGAATCCGGATGCTCCGAAGGAATAATTCCCCACTCATCCATTTTCATGACGCGCATTTGTGTAAAATCCGCTGCATGTTTCGCCATTTCCGCATACATGCCTGTGGGCGATCCACCGGTGGCAGCACAAAAAAATAAAGATGGATTTTCGCGCACAGAACTTAAAATACTCGCGCTGGCCAGTTGGCTTAATTCCGTATAATCAATAGCAGTCGTAATTTTCATAGCAATTATCAGTTTTTGTCTCTTTTACGGGATAAAATTCGCTAATTTCGAGCAAGCAACCTAGTTCTAAAAAACACATTAATGAATTTATCCTCCCCAGCCGCATGGACTCATGTAGTCTATGTAGGCATTTTTTGGCTAGTAGCCATTTCTTCCCCCCTTCACGCGCAAAATTGGTCCATTCGCTTAGGTACTAATGTGTCAACGTATCAATTTACGAATTCGGTTGGTGGCTCTTTGGAATCTTTGCGGCCGTCATCTGGTCGGCATCTGGAAATCAGCTATCAAAAAATTCTACTTGATACGTCCAAATTACTCCTTAAAACCAATCGGTCCGCTGTTTATTTTACCAATCACAGCACCCAAGCCAAATTGATTAGTATGCTTCGTGTAGGGGTCCAACTTTCCGCTGATCAATTCAACACCTCAGGTAATGTTAATAGTAGTCAAATTGCCTATCAAACGGATTTTTTTGGCGTCGGTCTGCATGGAGGTATGCAAATTCCGTTCAGTAAAAAAACATCGCTAGAAGTACAGGGTAAGCTACAGGGCCAACTACTTATAGATGGGGTACAAACTATTGATACCCAATTTTTGGATTTACAAAATGATTCCCAATTTAATGGCTTACAGACATTGGCGGGATACGTTGTCCAATTAAACCATCGCATAAATTCGTATGCGGGAATTCTACTTGGATTTCAATCCATGAAAAGTATCGGGGTTTCTGCCGTAAACAACACCACCTTAGCATTCCAGCCTAATACGTTTTTTGTAGGAATTCGCTTATTTACTAACTAACCTAACCCATGAAAAATATACTAAGCACGCTCATTGCACTACTTCTAGGATGGAACAGCTGGGCGCAAAATACGGGTATCAATTACCAAGCGGTAATCTTGAATCCCAAACCCGTTGAAATTCCCGGAACATTTATTCAAAATCAAGTCATGGCAAAGGCCAATGTAACGATTCGATTTACGATTAAGACAGGGAATGTCGCCGACTTCGAGGAGATACATGAAACGAAAACGGATGATTTTGGCTTGGTCAATTTGACGATTGGTACAGGAAATACGCAGTCAAGTACCGCGATAAATCGCCATTGGAGTGCATTAGTATGGGATTCAAAAGTTAAGTCGCTCGTCGTGGCTGTTAAATTTGAAAATACATCCAGCTTCGTTGAAGTTAGCAATCAGACATTTAACTACTCCCCATATGCCTTGTATGCCGCATCTGTAGAATACGCGAATGTGCAAAATGCTCCTAAAAAATTATCCCATTTTGAAAATGATCCTGGGTATTTACTTAAGCAAGATTTAAAACCCTTAGAGGATAAGTTACTTGCTAATGCGACTCAAACGAATAATCAATTTGCTGCGGTGGAAGCACAACGAATTAGCTTGGAAAAGCGTGTTGATTTGCACGAATCACGCTTAGAATCTCAGGAAACCGGTCTGATTTCAGTTAACAAAACGAATACGACTATCCAAAATCAAGTGAATCAAAATTTCAATACCTTGAGTGCTCAGTTAAATGATCAGCGGGCGCAGACAATAAATCAATTCAATAGTTTAGGTGGTTCGTATGAGTCGTTAAGTAATAAATCGACTGCCACAGATTTAGGGAGTGGGAGTCCGAGTAATCAGGCGTATCCGAGCCAACAAGCCGTTAAGACGTATGTGGATCAGGCGATTAGTCAAGTGGTGGTTTCCGGCGCACCGGATGCAACAACGCTTGCTCCCGGTAAAGTTCAGCTTTCTGGGGATCTCGCTGGAACAGCGACAAATCCAACCGTACCTGGACTTGCTCAAAAAGAAGTATCGAGTAATAAAACTTTGGATTTGACAGCAGATGGCGCTTCGGACACGAAATACCCATCGGCGAAAGCGGTAAAAATCTATGTGGATCAGGCCACGTTGGGTACGGCGCTAGCAGCGGATTTGAATGCCAAAGCAGACAAAAACTCCCCTATTTTCACGGGCATCCCCCAATTACCCAGCACAACCATCGCGATTACCCAAAGCAATGGAACAAATTCAACTCAAGTGGCAACCACAGCCTTTGTTCAAAATTCCATATCCTCCTTATCCGTTAATGATGCGAGTTCGAGTGCCAAAGGAATCATTCAATTAGGAGGAGATTTGGGAGGGACGGCTTCCGCACCCTTAGTTCCCGGCTTAGCTAGTAAAGAGATTTCAAGCAACAAATCAAATAATATCGTTGCAGATGCACTTTCCACGACCAAGTACCCCTCAGTCAAAATGATTAAAGATTATGTGGATGGTCAAATTAGTAGTGGTGGCGTGTCAGATGCCAGCACATCAGTCAAAGGTATTCTCCAATTAGCAGGTGATTTAGGAGGAACTTCGGCCTCGCCGTCGATTGCAAGCAATGCCATAACGACCATTAAAATCCTAAATGGCGCGGTAACAGATGCAAAAATTGACCAAGTAAGTGGATCGAAAATTTTGGGAAACATACCCGGAAATGCGGCGAATGTTACCGGAACTATCACCGCCTCACATGGTGGAAGTGGAGCAGCTGGGACATTGACAGGTTTTTTATATGGAAATGGAACCTCAGCCTATACGGCCTCCTCCAGCATACCAGTCGCACAAATTACAGGAGCGGAATTAGTAGCCAATAAATCCACAGCGACTGACCTAGGAAATTCAACACCAAGTGACACCTATTATGCGAGTCAAAAAGCGGTGAAGACCTATGTTGATTTAGCAGTAAGTGGTTCGGTAGGTGGGGCAACACTAACAGCACTGGACCTAAAAGAAAATACTTCAAATAAATCAGATGCGTCTTTAGGGACAAGTACGACCTTATTCCCGACACAAAATGCGGTTAAAACTTATGTGGATGCGAAATTTGGTGTGGCGAATTACATTACATTAGGCAACTTACCATTACTAGCAAATGGTACGGTGCTAGGAAATTTCAGTGGTGCGACGGCGAGCCCTTCGGCATTAAATACGTCTGGTAGCGGAAATTTAGTGAGGGCTTCCAATCCAACGATTACTAGTCCCGTCCTGAATGGGACCATTTCAGGATCTTCCGTTTTGGGTATTGCCAATGGCGGCTTAGGCACAAACACGATGAGTGCTGGCTATGTGAAAGCAGGCAATCCATTCTTTTCGATTAGTGCGATACCGGTAAGTGATGTGACAGGCGCAGTTCAAAAGGTCAATGGCATTACGCCAGATGGTAGTGGAAATGTAGCTATTCTATATGGAAGAACGTACACTGGAATTTATAATGGTGGCGTTTTTACAGCTGTAGAATCACCCACGAATAGTGATATTTACATTGTTTCAGCGGATCCGACTTCCTCGAATAACGGTCGGACTTTCATTTTCGATGGGGCAATTTGGAATGAAATAAGTACGGATCAGGCGGCATTAGATGCGCGATATTTGAGGTTGTCGGGTGGAAATATGGGTGGCAATTTAAGTTTTGGAACGGGTAAAAAAGTGATTTTACAGGATGCCCCATCGGCCGATACGGATGCAGTTAATAAGGGTTATGTAGATAATACGGTTAGCACGGGTGGAACACCAGATGCTTCATCATCAACCTCCGGAAAAATTAGATTAGCCGGTGATATCACGGGAACAGCAACAAGTCCAAGTATCGCAGCGAATGCCATTAGTACCTTAAAAATAGCGGATGGAGCTGTGACAGATGCTAAAATATCGGGTATTTTATCACCTGCCAAAGGTGGTACAGGTGTGGACAATACAGGTAAAACGATAACACTAGGTGGTAATTTGGTAATGAATGGAGCTTTTGCAACGAACCTGACTGTGGCTGCTGCTACTTCATTGCATTTGCCAACTGCCGGAACGTTGAGTACGTTGGCAGGAGCCGAAGATTTAACTAATAAATCCGTGAATGGTGTCCGGCCAAGTAGCTTAGGAACAGGATTTAATCTAGTTGGCGGAACGATTTCAAAAACATTAACGGTCGGAAATGATGCCTCCATTATCGGATCAAATACTGGGGATCAAACCATCACGTTAAGTGGCGATATGACGGGTTCTGGCACAGGTGCGATTAGTGCGACGTTAGCGAATAGCGGCGTAGTAGCCGGAGACTTTGGAAGTGCAAGTGCTATTCCAATTATTACTGTGGATACAAAGGGGCGAATTACCTCAATTACTACGCAAACAGTTTCATCTACTAGTCCAGCAGGAACCGCATTAACAGATGGTAAAATTTGGATTGGGAATGGGTCTAATGCCGCATCAGCACAGTCCATTACGGGTGATATTAGTTTATCCAATACGGGTGTTGCAGGTGTAGGTACGGGCAAAATAACGAATGGTATGTTGGCCGGCGCCATCGACCTAACTTCTAAAGTAAGCAATGTATTACCTGTTGCTAACGGGGGAACGGGACTAAATACACTTACCAGCCAAGGAATACTTATTGGCAATGGAATGAGTAGTATCAACAGTTTATCGGGTACTACGGCTGGGGATATAATTACGTATTCGGGAACTGCTTGGGTGGCCGGTCAGCCTGTGGCAGCGGATGCGACAAATCCGGGCATTATGACCACGGGAACGCAAACATTGGCTGGTGCGAAAACCTTTGCTAGTCTTGCATCGAGCGGTAATATGGCCGTTGGCGGAAACCTCGAGCTAACCGGTTCACAAACAAATAGTGCACTAACCGCGTCAAAAGCAATCTTTACGGATGCTTCTAAGGTAATGACATCCACGGGAACTGTAGGTGTTGCCCAAGGAGGAACAGGTGCTACCACCCTAACAAGTGCTGCTTTACTCGTGGGAGCTGGAACATCTGCTGTCACAGCCATTAGTCCAGGCACGGATGGACAAGTATTAATCTCGCGCTCAGGAGTCTGGGGGGCGGAAAATGCATCGCCGGCGGTAACGCTTGGACTTGTCAATAGTGTTTCAACAGCTAAAGCATTGACGATTACGGCTGGGGGTGAAGTTAGCTTAAGTCCAGCGGATGCAACAAATCCCGGAATTATGACCACGGGAACACAAACATTGGCTGGTACTAAAACATTCGCTAGTCTTACATCGAGCGGTAATATGTCGGTTGGCGGAAACCTCGAGCTAACCGGATCACAAACAAATAGTGCATTAACAGCCTCCAAAGTGATCTTTACGGATGCCTCGAAGGTGCTTACGTCCAGCGGAACTGTGGGTGTTGCCCAAGGGGGAACAGGAGTAGCAACGCTAACTGCTGGAAGCTTGTTGGTCGGAAATGGTACAGGGGCAGTGACAAGTCTAGCTCCAAGCACGGCTGGCTATGTACTTAAAGTGGTGGGATCTACGTGGACAGTTTCTGCACCTGAAGCAGACGTGAATGACCAATTTACGGCAACTGTGGGTAGGCTTACATTTACACTCTCGCAAACTCCCGCTGCGAATTCAAAAGTGCAAATGTTCATTAATGGCATACGCATAGATAAGACAGCCTATAGTTTATCGACTAATGTAATTACTTATGTACCTGCGAACAATAGCAGTTTCACGTTGGTTGCCGGCGACCGAATCCAATTCGACTATGCATATTAGACTTTTCATTTTATTGGTTTTAACAACCAGCAACCTATTCGGCCAGGCTGTAACCGTCCAAGGTAAAATCACAAATTCACGATCTGAATTTGTTAATAAAGCGGGTAAGCGATTTACGTTAGATGGGGTATTGCCTACGGGTAAATTGGACGCACTCCCACCTTGTACAAATATTCGGATAGAACACGTCACAAGTCGCAGTGTTGCACCTGTAGCTAAAACAATCACCTATGAACTTGCCTATTCAAGTATCACTGGTGCAAATAAATGCTGGCTCTTACAAAACTTAGGTTCCACAAATCCACCTATAAGCGCAACAGATAATACGGAAAATGCAGCTGGTTGGTACTGGCAGTTTGGAAGCAAAATAGGCTACAGGTATATAACTAGTCGTACACCTTCCTCCACCTGGCCTAATCGTACAATGGCCAATACCGATTGGGCTACAAACCAAGATCCATGCACCATTGAATTGGGGACGGGTTGGCGTTTACCCACCTACCAAGAATGGAGAACGATTGCATTAAATTACAATTATGAAGCCCAACTTTTTGCTTCAGACATCAAATTGCATAATGCTGGTTGGCTACGACAATCAGATGGTTTAATTCAAGAACGCGGAATCACCACGCATTATTGGAGCGGGGAAAGCGATACAGAAGTGAATGCCAGAGGATTTGTTATTCCATCTGTAGGTGCCAAATCTACCTCATCCACAAACGATAAAGACGCCGGATTTAGCGTTCGTTGCATTCGCGACTAATATCATTTTTTCTATTGAATGAAAAGCTTAATTTAGCGAGATGAAATCAAACATGACACTCATTTTTGTCGGACTTTGGCTACTAATGGCCTGTTCCAAAAAAGAAGAAAGCATTTCACCTACCAAAGGTAACATCACCGAATCCATTTATGCGTCCGGTACAATCAAGTCGGCAGACCAATACCAAGCATTCGTTTCCATAAGTGGTATCATTGAAGAAATTTATGTCCACGAAGGACAAGAGGTCAACGTAGGTACTCCACTCCTTCGTATATCCAATGAAACGCAGCAATACAATTTGGAAAACGCGAAACTGACCGCGAATTTTAATGACCAAGCAAACAATCAAGGTAAATTAGTCGAGGCGGAAGCCATTGCACAAACTTCCAAAGCAAAACTTAAATTAGATTCTAGTTTATATGCGCGCCAAAAAGCCCTTTGGGCACAGCAAATAGGAACGCGCGTTGCGTATGAACAAGCAGAATTGAACTTCCAAAGTTCACGAGCGAATTATATTTCGGCCCAACAGCGCTTAACGGATTTGCGCCGACAAATCAATTTCAATTCGGCACAGACGAAAAAAAATGTACAAATTTCCGCGCGTCAAACAGCGGATTTTATACTTAAGAGTCAAGTAAAAGGTACTGTATTTAACCTGTTGAAAGAAAAAGGGGAACTTGTAAGTCCACAGACACCTATTGCAGTCGTAGGAAATACACAAAATTTCATACTTGAAATGCAAGTAGACGAAAATGATATTTTCCAAGTACAACTAGGACAAAAAGTTGCCGTGACTTTCGATGCCTATAAAAATAAGGTATTCGAAGCACAAGTGAATAAAATTGCCTCCATCATGAACGAGCGGAATAAAACATTTTTAGTGGAAGCGAGCTTCACAAAAGCCCCGGAGAAACTGTATCCAAACGTTACATTTGAAGCGAACATCATGCTGCGCACCAAACAGAACGCCTTAATTCTTCCGCGCAACTATCTGAAAAATGACTCGATTATTACTCTGGCAGACGGTACCACGCGCATTGTTAAAGTTGGACTAACCGATTTCCAAAAAGTTGAAATTCTAAGCGGCCTCAGCAGCCAAGACCAAGTGATAAAGCCGAAGTAATGAACTTAAAATTAATTGTTCAAGTATCGATTTCATTATTGCTCGCTAGATGGAAACAAACGCTTGTTGCCGCTGTAGGTGTTACCTTCTCCATTGCGATGTTCATCACCTTACTTGGTTTCATGAATGGCTTAAATGATTTACTGGACGGATTAATCTTGAATCGGACTGCGCACATCCGCCTGTATCACGATATCAATGTGTCAAAAAACCAACCGATCGATTTATTAAGTCCCAACACATCCAATTTTGTAAATTCAGTTAAGCCTAAAAACCAACGGCTCGAATTGTACAATAGTGCACAAATCATGGAAGCCATCAAACAAGATGCGCGTGTCTTAGGCGTTGCACCTAAAATCAATGCGCAAGTTTTTTATAACGTAGGCACCATCGACCTAACCGGCGTTATCAATGGCATTGACCCCGTTGAAGAAAATCGCTTGTTTATGTTCAGCGATTATGTGACGCGTGGCAACTACCTAGACCTGAAAAACATACCAAATAGTATCATTTTAGGCAAGGGAGTAGCAGATAAAATGGCAGCCAAAATCGGCGATGTTGTACAAGTGACAACAAGTAAAGGCGAGCGCTTGCAACTCAAGGTCGTCGGCTACTTCCAATCAGGCCTTCAAGATTTAGACAAAGTTCAAAGCTATTGTTCCATCAGCACCACCCAAAAACTGTTAGGGGTTTCCAGTAATTACATTACCGATGTGCAAGTCAAGCTGAAGGACATATTACAAGCACCAGCCATGGCAAAAGAATACCAGCGTTATTATGAGACTGATGCCATTGATATCCAACAAGCAAACTCTCAATTCGAAACGGGAAGTTCGGTTCGAACTATTATCTCCTATGCAGTAGGTGTAACCCTATTAATCGTTGCTGGCTTCGGAATTTACAACATCCTTAATATGATGATTTACGAAAAAATGGATTCCATCGCCATCATGAAAGCCATTGGTTTTTCTGGAAAAGATGTGAATTTAATCTTTATTTTTATTGCATTGAGCATTGGGTTTTTTGGTGGAATCTTGGGATTATTGGTAGGCTTGGGCATGTCGAACATCATTGATAATATTCCCTTTAATACGGAATCGCTGCCTACGGTTAAAACCTATCCCATCAACTATAATCCTTCATTTTACATTATTGGAGCTATATTTTCATTGGTCACCACCTATTTCGCTGGTTATTTCCCATCTAGAAAAGCAAGTAAAATAGACCCCGTTATTATCATCCGCGGTAAATAAACATGACACATATTCACAAAGAAGTTTTACGGGCTACCAACATCACCAAATACTTTCATGATCCCATGACGGTTAAGGTTTTGGACAACATCAACTTCAGTTTAAATCAAAGTGAATTCGTATCGGTTATCGGTAAATCTGGTTGTGGAAAGTCGACGCTTTTGTATATACTTTCGACGATGGACACCGACTATGAGGGCGAATTATTCATTGACTCAGTTGCGATGGTCAACAATTCCGAAAAGGAGTTAGCGCGTGTTCGCAATGAAAAAATCGGATTTGTATTTCAGTTTCACTACTTACTGAACGAGTTCAACGTACTTAAAAACGTGATGCTACCTGGGCTCAAATTAGGAAAATACAGTGAATCCGAGGTGGAGCATCGGGCCTATGAAAAGTTGAAGGTTTTAGGAATTTCAGACGAAGCACTTAAAATGCCTAATCAATTATCAGGTGGCCAAAAACAGCGTGTGGCCATTGCTCGAGCGTTAATTAATGACCCCTTGTTGATTATGGGTGATGAGCCAACTGGAAATTTGGATAAAAAAAACAGCGATATCGTGTTTCAAACCTTCCAACAATTGGCCGAAGAATTCCATCAAACACTGCTGATCGTTACACACGATAATGAATTTGCACACAAAACCTCACGCATCATTGAAATGCAGGATGGCAAAATCATTAACCAATAATTATTCCTTTACGATACTTGCCACAAAGGGCTTGCCCGTTGCCTGTACCAAATGCAGTACATACTTCGCAGGACGAAAATTCTTAAAATCAGTCAGATTGATCTCGGTAATTCCCTCAGGATACGTAGCTTCCCACATGACACTACCTACGATATCGTAGATGACCAAGTAGGATTTAGATGTGCTTTTCTCTGAGAATTGAATGCGCAACTTATCAACAAATGGATTAGGAAAAACAGTGTATGCAATCGAATTTTCAATAGCTGTTTGTACCTTCAACCCTGATTTCTGAATACTTCGCGCCAGTAGATTTGGCTGCTTGAAGCCTTGTCGGATCGTTATTCCCGACTTCACCGTTGTCCCAGTCACAACACTTGATTGACCTATCACGTGGGAATAATATCGGCCGTTCACCAACTTAGTTACTCCACCGGAAGAAATGGTTGAGTTTTGAGACCATGCACATTGGCCTACCAAAACAAATACAAATAATAATAGTCTCATATTTAGAACCAATAGTCGCGAAAGGTACAAAAAATCCTTAGCCTGCAAGATATTTCATCCCAGGGATTTTACGCAAAACCCAAACAATTGCACCAGAAATCAATAAACAGGTAAAGGCTGTCAGGGGAATCCCAATACTTGGATGCCACATAGCCCCATATATTTTGATTTTTACGAGGTAAAATAAAACGATGATGTGAATTAAATAGATGCCATAACTATACGAACTGATCCAATCCCGAAAGCGTGCTGTTCCCGGAATCGTACCCTCATACGACTTAAATAACATAAACAACCCGGTAGTTGACATCACCACACTCGGCGAAAAATTGGCATACAACAATCCATAAAATTTTCCGTCCTCGAGTGATTGCACATACGTTCCTTGCATGGTCCAAAGCGTACCAATCAAAAACAAAGCCCACGCAAAAATTCTCGAAAACGAATGTTTAGCCAAGTAAAAACCTAAGACCAAATACCCAATATAACCTGTGAAATAAGGTAATTTGACCGGCAGACTTAAACCCGGAAAATGCGAATTATCGAACAAAATGGTCACCAACCACATCCCTAAAAAGAATTGCAAATGACTTTCACGCGCCTGACGTACCCAAGCACCAATAATGGGTATAAATAGGTATACACCCACAATCATGTAGATGTACCAAAAATGATAGGATGCTCCGTCAAAAAATTGTTTAAATATCCACGCAAGGTTTTGTGGCCGACCACTTTGACGAACTTGCCAATTGAAAATCGCGAAAATAGTATTGTAAAACAGAAAAGGGACGATGATTCTTAGAAAACTTTTTTTAAAAAAAGAGCCTATTTCTTCCTCGCGTGGTAATAGCAAAGCCCCCGAAAGCATGACAAAAATGGGGACAGCATAACGAAATCCACCATTATATAGGTTGGCAAACCACCAGGCGGAATCAGGTATTTTCCCAAAGTTCAATAAGACATTTGCTGCTGAATGAATTAACAACACCGCGAGGGTTGCTGTGACGCGCAAATTGTCTAGATATTGAACTTTGGGAGTTGACATCAACTAAAAGGTTGTTTATAATAACGCTTTTTAGTGGCTGCATAAATCGCATTGGCAATTGAACCACCGGTGGGTGGCAGTGCCGGTTCCCCTAATCCCGTTGGGCTTATGCCATTATCCACAAAATACGCATCAATTTTTGGAATTTCATTTCCTCGAATCATGCGGTAGGCATTGAAATTTGTTGGACTCGTCACACCCGCCTGAAAATTCAATTTAGCAAACATCGCATGACCCATGCCATCAATAATGGCTCCTTTCACTTGATTTTCTGCACCACTTAAATTGATAACCTCCCCACAATCCGTCACTGCCGTCACTTGGGTAACTTGAGGCTTACCATTTTTCACTTGAACCTCCGCAACCTGAGCTACATAAGATAAGTGTGAATAATACACACTGAAACCTTGGTGTACCCCTGGCTTCTTTTTCCATTGCGATTTTTCGGCTACTTGTCGGATTACCTCCGCAAAGCGATCTGCCTCATACGTAATTTTACCTACTGGGTTTGATTTTACGCGTGCTAGCAAATCCAAGCGCATTTGAATCGGATCTTTGCCCCCCGCCTCAGCTACTTCATCCAAAAATGCTTGTTCCGCAAATCCCAAGAAATTGGTAATTGGCGCACGCCATGGACCGGTGGTTACAGCAGATTTCTGATCAACTGATTCGATTAATACGTGATCAATTGCTCCTACCGGGAAGTTATCTTGGCGGGTAGAATTACCTGCATTTAATCCTACTCCGCGTAGGTAAAAAGAGGTTATATTTCCTTTGGCATCAATACCTGCTTTGAAATGGTACCGAACGGCCGGTCGGTAAATTCCACCACCCATGTCATCTTCACGCGTCCACATAACCAAGACTGGCTTTTTAATGATGCTGGATAGTTCAGCAGCTTCTAGGGCGAAGTCATTATTCAGGCGCCGACCGAAGCCACCGCCCATTTTGGTTAACTCCACTTGAACCGTATTTTCAGGAACACCTAATAAAGTCGCAACTGCTTTTTGAGCGGGCTGCGGTACTTGCGTAGGACCAGCCAACGTAACCGAACCCGGCTTCACATCCGCAAAAAAGTTCATCGGCTCCATTGGGCTATGCGAAATAAACGGACACTCATACGTTGCCTCAATTACTTTGGCAGCTTCCGAAATAGCCTTTGCAAAATCCCCGTCTTTCCGTTGGACCGTTGCCTTATCCGACTTCATTCCCGCATCAAACCACGCCTGATGTGTATCATTTCCCTCCAAAGGAGCATCAGAGCCATACGAACATGTTAAACTCTGACGTGCCTGCATGATTTCGTAGGTACTTGTACCCACGATAGCCACCTTATTTTTAAAGGAAACAACGTCAATGATTCCCGGCATTTTCTTGACATCTTCCGCAGAGAAAGATTTTAACGTTGCCCCAAAAGGCGGACGTACAATCTGTGCAAAAACCATACCTGGCTTCCGAACATCAATTCCAAAAACAGGTTTACCTGTAACAATATCTTTATTGTCCACCCCGCGAACACGCGTTCCAATAATCTTGTAATCTTTACGGTCTTTATACGTAACGGTTGACGGAACGGGTAATTTCGACGCTTCTGCAGCTAAAGAGCCAAACGAGGCTTTCTGTCCAGCAGGACCTAAGACAAATCCTTTCGATGTTTTGCAAACACTTGCGTCTACTTTCCATTGATTTGCAGCTGCTTGTACCATCATTTGGCGTACACTTGCCCCCGCTTTACGCAAACGCTCCCACGAATGTTTTAAGGCACCTGACCCACCGGTCAACTGGCGTTCAAAATTTTGTGTATCTAAATTCGCCTGTAAGACTTCCACTTGTTTCCAATCCACATCCAATTCCTCTGCCACAACCACTGGAAAAGCAGTTTTAATTCCTTGACCAATCTCTGGATTAGGGGAATATAAGCGAATTTTACCAGTGGCATCAATGCTTAAAAACGCATTAAATCGACCTGGTTCGTTGGCAATCGCCATCGTAGCTCCCTTGGATTCAAACCAATCAAATCCCAGGGTAAACACACTCGTGAAGAGTGCCGATTGTTGGATAAAATTTCTACGTGTCGTTTTCATTTCTTAACTTTTTTAGAGGCTAATGCAACTGCTTCTTGTATGCGGTGGTAGGTGCCGCACCGACAAATATTTCCGGCCATGCCGTCAACAATTTCTTGTTTCGAGGGATTCGGATTTTTCTTCAACAAGGCGGCGGCCGTCATGATTTGACCCGCTTGGCAATAGCCACATTGAGCCACATCTAATTCGTCCCAAGCTTCTTGAATCGGGTGTTTTCCGGCAGGATCTAATCCTTCGATGGTGGTGATTTGAGCGTTGCCAACGGCCGAAATAGGTAACACGCATGAGCGCATTGGCTCACCATTTACCCAAACTGTACAGGCACCACATTGCGCGATGCCACAACCATACTTAGTTCCTAATAAACCTACATGGTCTCTTAGCGCCCACAAAAGCGGGGTGTTGGAATCAATGTCCAAGCTTACTTTTTTTCGATTAATCGTCAATGTAATTGCCATGACTTATTTTTTCTTTTTAATGATTTCTTTGATACGTAAGTTTCTGAACTTTAACGGTGATCCGTGACCTAAAAACCCAATATGGCCTGTTTTGTTTAACAAACCTGGGTGTTCTTTGTGATCCGGCGTTCCATCTTTAATGGCCTGAACAATATCACCATCCGTAATAACTTCTCCATTTAAAATAACCTTGATGCGATTCCCTTCCGCAATCACTTCCTGCTCATTCCATTCACCTACCGGTTTTAAGAAACCTTGTTTAGATGGAATGATTCCATACACAGAACCATGATATTGATAAGCTTGTAATTTCGCGTAAATCGGCGCCGTGTTATCCAAAATCTGCAACTCCATCCCTACGTAGGCAGCGTCACCTTCAAGCGGCGTACGAATGCCTAAACCGTTATTTGCTCCCGGCGTTAACTGAAATTCAAACTTCATGTGAAAGTCGCCATATTCTTTTTTGGTGTACAAATTTCCTTTGCCACCACGTTTCGGATCCACAACCAATTCACCATTTACTGGGTAATAATCCGTCGTATTTCCTGTCCAATTAAAGAGCGATGAACCATCAAAAAGTGGCTCAAAACCCACCTCCTCAGGTGTATAAACAGGCTGTGGAGTCAACTCCTTCACGTAAATGTTTCTATAAACAATGTGATTCCCGTGCGCTTGTAATTCAATCGCATCCTTGATGAAAATCGGAATTTTACGATCCCAATAATTTTCCAAAATGACATTATCTACGACCAATTCCCCATTTAAATAAACTGTTACGCGTTCTCCGCGCATGGTAACCCGAAACGTGTTCCATTCTCCTACCGGATTATCGGCCACTTTTAGTGGATTCTTCGGATTTATTTGATTGTTATATAAACCTCCTGAGCCAACTTGCGCTCCCACTTTCGTCAATGCCGTATCCCAAATCTGAACTTGCGGAGAACCGCGGAGGTAAAGTCCCGCATCGCCTTCCTTTTCAATTTTCCAGTCGATGGTTAACTCAAAATCTTGGTAATCTTTGACCGAACACAAATTGTTGCCATGCCCCGTGAAGTGCAGCTCCTCCCCTTGTGCCATCCAGCCTGTGCGCATGATCGAATCCGCTTTGATTTGCTTCATCGCTAATGTATCTGCTGGCGTTTTTCTGCGTTTGACTGGATTGTCAACTAAGCCTTTCCAACCGCGTAAATCAGTGCTATTGTACATGGTATAAAAACCGCGACCTGGATTGCTTTTATTAATTTTATCACGAAGAGCGGCATCCGAAATTAAGGACGCATTTTCCATAACCCACTCCTTGGTCATTTGACCTTGAAATTCTGGATTCGCGACATAAAGTGAAGCCAACCCATCTACAATAATTTGCTTTACATTCGGTTCTTTCAATCCCAAATACAAGGTTCGCATGGCAGCTAGTGAATTGCATTTCACCAATCCCTTGTAGATCTGCTCCCGTGTATCCAAGTTTTGAGTTAAATCCAACGCATTGCGGTAACGCAAAACTTGTTGGTCTACATGCGCAAATGTCCGTCCATTGATCCGCACAAATGCTTTCAATGCCTCTTCTTCTTTCTTTCCCAACGCGTACAACCAATCCAAATTGGCAACTTCCTGAACGAAGGGTACCCAATTATTTTTATATTGAGCGACTAAGGCAAAGGCTGTAATTTTACTATTGCGCGTGCCGTCCTGCTTGATTAATTGCGTCATGCAGTTTTGTAAGGCCTTAATTTCATTTGGTAATTGCGCGATGGATAATTTCTCTGCAATCAGATCAAAATCTTTCAATTCAGCCCAAAAAGTCAATGCCTCAAATCCAGCCGCACGTTGTGGATGATTGGATTGAATTGCTCGCCAAACTAAGGATTCTACCTCAGGCCACTGGCGGTCACTTCCGTAGGTCAATAAGACCGTTTTTTGTGCTATTGACGCCTGTTCGTAGGTGCTGAGCTTAGCTTTTAAGAAATCATTTGCCGCTAGAGTGGTCGACAAGTCAGCGATTTTTTGCGCATCTACCTGATTCGACTTTAACATATCCCAAACAGCAGGAAGTCCTTTTGCCCCTTGAACTTGTAATTGGGAAATAATTTGTTCCGTTTTGAAATTCGAATTTTGAATAAGTGGCAAGGCCCAAGCGGCTTTGTAGGTACCCACAGCCTTAATGAAAGCTTTTTGATGCGCAGCATCCCAAGTTTTGATGTTGATGTTTGTCCGCGGCTTAGCCAATAATTGTTTTAAGATAAATGCGGTAACCTGCGGTTTCGCTTTTGGATATTTTCCTAGTAAAATGCTTTCATCTTGCTTCGCAATCAATCCGATCAGTTCACATTGCGTCGCCTCGGGAAGGTCATCACGGAGAAATGCTTTTAATTCGGTCGGATTTTTTGCGTTGGCTAATATAAAAGCTTCCGTCGCCTGCGTAGGTTCGTAAATACCTTTGCTGGCGTATGCTGCCGCTTTTAAGGCTGGTGTGGCACCTTGGGTTCGGTTAAAGAGTTGTTGCTCGCGGGAGGATTGCGCGAAGGTTTGCCAACTAACCAATACTAGTAATAAATATTTCATGACGTTTAGAGGATATAAGGTGCGCGCATCGGTTGATTGATGAGACTATTTGCTTCAGGATCGCCGATAAATTCTTGTTTCACGGAGTCAAATTTGAGGTTGCGGTGCAAGCGCATCGCGATTAAACCCATATTGATGAGTGTACATGAACGGTACCCATTTTCCTCATTCAAGGCAAATTGAGTCCTATTTTTCACCGAATCAACAAAATCAATTTGTTGGGCCGGTGGCTCTGGAAACTCAGCTAGCTTACGTTCCAAATCAGGGATATCTGATTTAAAGTTCTTATATAATTTACCTTTTGGACCTTCGATATAGGCGACTTTCTCGTCTTTAGCTTCGCCGTCAAGGACGATTTGGCATCCATCTGCATAGGTATAGGTAATGCGATTAAAGATTCCCACGGCATCTTTATCTTGCACGGGGGCGTCTACCTCCACATAGACCGGACTTTCGTTGTCTTTACCCAACATATATTGAATGGGATCCATATAGTGCTGGCCCATATCACCTAGCGCACCGCCATCGTAATCCCAATAACCGCGGAAAGTTTGATGGGTACGATGAACATGGTATGGTTTATAAGGCGCAGGTCCGAGCCAAGCGTCATAGTCTAATTCAGGGGGAACGGGTTGCGGTGTCAAATCTGTTTTGCCCACCCAGTAGAATTTCCAGTCGAAACCGGTGTGTTTACTAACAGTAAATTTCAGCGGCCAACCCAGAAGACCTGAGTCAACTAATTTCTTCATCGGTTTAACCGGACAATTCAACCCGTAAAAATTACTTTCAAATCGGAACCAGGTGTTTAGTCGGAAGATACGTCCGTGTTGTTGGACCGCTTCTTTTAATTTCTGTCCTTCTCCGATCGTCCGGGTCATGGGTTTTTCACACCAAACATCTTTACCTGCCCTTGCTGCATCTGCGGCCATGATTCCATGCCAATGCGGCGGTGTCGCCACGTGGACAATATCTACTTCAGGGAGTTGAATCATTTCACGGTAGTCGGTAAATGCTTTCACACCTTTCTCGACTTTGTCTAACCCGAGTTGTAGGTTTTTCTTATCAACATCGCACATAGCAACGACGCGTGTGCCTGCGTACGGTATGTGTCCGCGTCCCATGCCGCCGGTTCCGATGATCGCTTTGGTGAGTTGGTCTGATGGAGCAAGAAAGCCCTTTCCGAGCACGTGACGTGGTACAATGCTGAATGCAGCTAAGGAAAGGACAGATTTACCTAGGAATTTTCTTCTAGAAACTGACATAAATGAATAGGTTTACGGCCAAATATATGAAATTTTTTCGACTAGACGCTGCCGGGGTCTACGACCCCGGCAGCGTCACCCCCACACCCTTGTAAATAACAGTAAAACTGATTAAAATATCTGTTTTGGGTAAAAAAAATCAAGTTCCTGAATGAATAAACGCGTACTTTGCGTAGCGGAAAAGTTGACGCTTACGGGGAGTCTACGACCCCGTCAGCGATCAACTTCTTATAACAATTGTTAAACTTCGCGCTCCATGTGCGCCTACCACCAACGACTGCTCAATATCAGCAGTCTTCGATGGCCCCGCTAAAAACAATCCAAAGCCAGATTTTACCCCACCCAAACGCGCATAAGCCGCATGCATCGTAGGTACAATCTCAGTTACGTTTATTACTAAATGTTGGCAAATGAATGGAGCCACCCGATGAGGCATCGCCTCTTCTGTCAACCAAATTGCCCCATTCTCCGCCACCCCAAACTCGCCATCAATCTCTAAAACTTCCACGTCAGCTAAACTTAAGCCATCCATCGTTTTGTCGAACCTGCGCCGTCCGGGAAATAACTCCTCTAACTCGGATGGACTTACCACACGAGCACCTACGACGGCCAATGAAGCCATGAAATCAAAACCTTCTGAAGCCTTAGTAAAAGCACCCGGATATTGAACCGGTTCTAGCGGCTCAATTTTCCCTAAAATCTGATCTCGTGAGCTCATCGTTTTTTGTACCATTCTTGAAAACTATCCTTAGGAGCAACCGGCATCTCCCGCTGTTTATACCACGGATTTAATCGATTATTTAATAAACCAGAAAACCGGCGTAAAAACGCACCGCCCAACCGGTAAATCACCGGATTGGCCAAAACAAAAGCCATCATTTTCATGCCGACGGTTTTGACAGCTGGAGCTAGTCCTGCCGACATTAAATCTTGTCGCCAAAACCACAATTGTTCATGAATATTAATCTTCACAGGACAGACATTCGAACACGAACCACACAAGGTCGACGCGAATGGTAAATCCACATTCGCTTTTTTGTCGACATTGGGAGCTAAAATAGACCCAATTGGGCCCGCAACCGGTTGGTGATAACTATGTCCTCCACTCCGACGGTACACCGGACAGGTATTAAAACAAGCCGCACAACGGATACATTTTAGTGAATTCTTGTATTTTGAATCTGCTAATTGACGCGTCCGACCGTTATCCAAAAATACGATATGCACCTCTTGACCTTCGCGCGGAAGATGAAAATGTGACGAATACGTAGTGATTAACTGCCCAGTAGCACTGCGGGCTAACAGACGCAAAAACACAGCTAAATCTTCTCTTTTAGGGATAATTTTCTCAATACCCATACAGGCGATATGGACTTTGGCTAAATGTGCCCCCATATCCGCATTCCCCTCATTCGTACATACCACAAATTCTCCCGTCTCCGCTACCGCAAAATTTACACCCGTTATCGCCACTTCAGAAGCTAAGAAATGGCCACGTAAATGTTGGCGCGCCGCCTCCGTCAAAAACTGTGGATCCTTATTGCCCTTTGGCGTTCCTAAATGCTGATGAAAAGTTTCCCCCACATCCTCCTTTTTCAAGTGAATCGCAGGCAACACAATATGACTCGGGACTTCATTTCGGAACTGAACAATACGCTCCCCTAAATCGGTATCCACAACTTCAATTCCTTTAGAAGCTAAATAATCATTTAAATGACATTCCTCGGTCAACATTGATTTACTCTTGACCAAAACTTTTGAACTTTGAGATGCAATTATACCATGAACTATCGCATTATGTTCTGCGGCATCAGCCGCCCAATGCACATGAATGCCATTGGCCTGAGCTTTTGCCTCAAAAGCGCGTAGGTATTCCCCTAAATTTGCGAGGGTATGGTCTTTAATCTGTGAGGCATGCTCACGCAAATCCTCCCACTCAGGTAAAACTTTCGAGACCTTATCACGTTTTGCACGAACGAACCAAAGCGTTTCATCATGCCAATCCGTCCTTTCCGAATCCGAAATAAATATCTCTGAAGCATCCGCGTGACTAATCATAATTCAATATTTCTACAATGTGTTTTACTTGTACGTTCGAACCTTGCCGGCGCAATATCCCTTCCATATGCATTAAACAAGAAGTATCCGCACCAATGATAAACTCAATGGCATTCGCATCATGCTCCTTAATTCGATCCAGTCCCATTTTCACAGAAACAGCTTCCTCCGACACACAAAATGTTCCGCCAAATCCACAACACTCATCTTCCCTTTTTGGCAAAAAGACTTCGATACCTTGAACCAGTCCAAGCAAATCTTGTAATTTCGAAAAGGGTTTTTCGTTTCGCTCCGACATGGAACTTAAACGTAAAAAACGCTGACCGTGGCAACTTTGATGCAATCCTACCCGATGAGGGAATTTCGCAGTCAAACTACTCACTTTCAAAATGTCCGTCAAAAACTCGCAAATTTCATACACCGACGACCTAATTTTCTGAGAAGGATGATGCTCCTTCAAATGTAATACGCATGACCCCGAAGGACCCACGATGTAATCAAATCCATCAAAATTAGTCGTAAAATTTGCATCACAACCTCCCGTAGAAGACGCAAAACCAGAATTAGCCATCGGTTGGCCACAACAAGTTTGATCCTTGGGAACAACTACCTCGCAGCCTAATTTCTCCAACAATTCCAAACTTGCCACCGCTACCTGAGGATAGAACTGGTCAATGTAACACGGAACAAAAAGGGCAACACGCATCCTAATAACGTTTCAGTTGAATTAAATTCTGAGGTAAATCCCCATCATAAACCATCAAAGCAGCCCCCAGCGCACTTGCCTGTGCAACCTCTGCAGCATAAACTTCGACTTTTGGAAAGGCTCGCGCCAATAAACGCATGTACCATTCATTTTTACTAAAACCACCATCCACCAACAATTGTTTAACGGGCGCATCTTTCAACAAAAGGTTCAAACTAAAAATTTGTTGGCCTACTAAATCTACCATGAATTGATCATACGCTGAGGCCAAATCCCCAAAATCAGCTAAATCTCGCCTAGCAAAAGCACAATCATAAACGCTGGATGACCTAGCTTCTAAGGCAAAAACACGCTCAGAAAAAGTCAATTCCTTGAATGATCCACCAAAATGCATCTCCAATCGTGCTACTTGCTCCTCATGAAATTGACCGCCAAATAAACGCGACGCCTTCACGGGTTTTCCATTTGATTGTAAAAAACACAAAACATCATTCGCTAATTCATCAGCAGTCAAGGGCGATTCGTTAAAAGGGTGCATCGCAATGCACCAGGTACCCGTCGACAAAAGCACAAATTCTTCCCGCATCGAGCGCAAATAAGGAATTAATGCCGCCGATGAATCATGTAAGCCAAAGCCATACCGAATTCCATCTAATTCAATACATGCCTCCGTCGAAATTGGCGCTAAGCGATCCGCAATAAGTGACGTCCACGGATGGTATTGACCTAAATCAAAATCCCACAAGGCAGTATGACAACCAATTGACGTAATCTCGGAAACGAGTTGGCCCGTAAACAACGAAGCGAAATAATTAGGAACATGCAATACCTTAAACACTTCCGGCCAAAACGGCCGGAAAGTAGACTCATACACCTGCAAACCTGAATTCAGATTCCCTAAAATAGGTGATGCAGTCCGACGAGCAAACTCAGCCTCTCCCCCATAGTTTGCATAAGGGAATGGCGAAGAAACAGGTTTTAAATAACTATATAGAGGTGCCACGGCTTCTCCCATGTGATTCACATACACAAACGATGCACCAAAAGCAGAAAAATTCAATCCGATGATTTCATACACGGGTAACTGGCAAAGCTCTGAAAACGTGGATACAATCCACTGCTGAATTGCAGAGAGATCATCGCACTCAAATCCGTCTTCATCTTCAATATCCGGAAGCTGAATCTGCTTCTCGAACAAGACTGTAAACGCAGTCGACCACAGGAAAACCTTTCTATTTGTCTTTCCAATGTCAAAAACTGCAATAACAGGTGTTTTCACATTCATGGTTTAAAGTCCAGTAGCAATTGTTTTCGTGCCACGTGCATGTGTCAATTGTTCGCGCATTTTTTCGTGACGAAACAAAGCAATCGGATCCAAAGCACCACCTAATTCCAAACGTGCTTGAGCAACCAAAGCCCGGACATCCGTACGGAATACGGCTTGCAAAATCTCTTGGCAACGCACGACATCATTTGCTTCACGGGCTGCTTCTAAAGCGGCACGGTCCACCAACAAAGCTTGTGCGTAGGCAATTTGGATCGCTTCCACAGATTGCAATAAGTCTTCTAAAGGATCTTTCACATTGTGTGAGGCATCAATCATCCAGCCAAGATCTTTGGCGTGATTCATCCCTTTCGCATCCATTCCGTCTACCAATTCATTGAAGATTAAAAATAACTGATATGGTTTAATAGAACCAGCAGTCAAATCATCGTCGCCGTATTTCGAATCGTTGAAGTGAAAACCACCTAATTTACCTTCCATCAATAAAATCGAAACGATTTGCTCAATGTTGGCATTCGGTAAATGATGACCTAAATCCACCAAAGTCTTCGCTTGGGGTCCTAATTTATTCACCATTGAGTACGAAGCTCCCCAATCACCCACAGTCGTCGAATAAAAGTTGGGCTCATACGCCTTGTATTCCAAATATAAAGACCAGTCGGCCGGTAAAGCCGCATAAATCTCCCGCAAACTATCTACCGTACGCGCATAGGCCTTACGGAAATTTAACTGTCCGGGAAAGCATGAGCCGTCCGACAACCAAACCGTTAAGGCTTTGGAACCAAGTTCAACTCCGTGCTTAATCACCTCAATATTGTGATCAATTGCTTGTTTCCGAGTTGCCGCAGAAACATGTTGCAAGGATCCAAACTTGTAGGAATAAGCTTGATTTGCTTGATCTTGAAAGGTATTTGAATTGACAGCATCGAAAGCTAACCCATGTTGAGAAGCTAATGTACGAATGGCCGCAGGGTCCGTCGGAATATCCCAAGGAATATGCAAAGAAATAGCTCCTGAAGATTTATTTAACGCATGCAATAAACCAACGTCAGCAATTTTCTCTTCTAAATTACGCGGTTCGCCTCCACCGGAAAAACGGCCAAAACGTGTTCCTCCAGTGCCTAATGCCCACGATGGAATCGCAATTTGAAAATCTTTTAATTTCTGTAAAATGCCAACCGGCAAATCCACTTCGGATTTCAAGAAATCCAATCGGCGCACATGCTGAGCAAGCTGCGCCTCGTTATGATTCGAAATATTCATCAGCCTCTATCGTAAAAATCCTGCGGCAACGCCCCCATCCACATTCAAGGCATTTCCGGTAGATTTATCTAATAAACCACCCACGAAAGCAAAACATGCATTAGCAATATCCTCTGGTAATATGGATTCGTTTAAAAGTGTCCGTTTCGCATAATAGGCTGGCAATTCAGCAACGGTGACACCGTAGGCTTTGGCGCGACCTTCCGCCCATCCACCAGACCAAATATTTGAATCTGCGATTACGGCATCCGGGTTAACGGTATTTACACGGATATGATCTGGTCCTAATTCTGCGGCCAATAAGCGTGTCATGTGTGCCTGAGCTGCTTTCGCACTTCCATAACCTACGTTATTCGGTCCGGCAACAAAGGCATTTTTTGAAACAATATTCACAATGTCTCCACCTAGCCCTTGCTTACGCATCACGGCAATTGACGATTGCGAAACGAGGTATTGCCCCTTCACTAAAATATCATATAGTTTATCCCAATCGGCCTGCGTATGCTCCAAAATTCCTTTCGAGATGGAAATACCCGCATTGTTCACGATCAAATCTACCCCACCAAAATCTAGACAAGCCTGCTTCATCGCCGCTTCAATAGAATCTTGATTAGTCACATCTGCGATTACAGTTGACACCACATCTTTACCAAATAAGGCGGCAAAATCTACTTTTGCCTCCGCCAAACGATCAGCGTTCACATCGTTCAAAATCACACAAGCACCTTCTTGCGCCATCTTTTTAGCAATTGCTTTACCTATTCCGCCACCTGAACCGGTCACAAAAGCGACGCGACCCGATAAGGATTTAGGTTTAGGCATACGTTGTAATTTTGCCTCTTCCAATAACCAATATTCGATATCAAAAGCCTCTTGACGTGGTAGCGAAGTATATGAAGAAATCGCCTCAGCTCCACGCATTACGTTGATAGCATTTGTATAAAACTCTGCGGCCACCCGCGCAGTTTGTTTGTCCTTTGCAAAAGTAAACATACCCACGCCAGGATATAAAATAACAACCGGATTCGGATCACGCATGGCTGGAGAATTTGCGCGTTTGCAAGAATCGTAATATGCCCCATACATGGCGCGATAATCCGCAAATAAAGGCGTTAAAGCCTCGACAGAAACATCGGATCCCAACACCAATGGCGAAATTTTTGTCCGCAAAAAATGATCCGGACAAGAAGTACCTAACGGTGCCAAACGATCTAAATCATTTGAATTTATAAATTGCAATACACGCTCATCGTCAGAAAAATGCCCTACCATTTGCACATGTGAGGAACAAAAACCACGAAGCACCGGCGCCAATTCTGCCGCTTTTTCTTTGCGTTCTGCAGGAGAAAAAGATTCACGGCGCGCACCACCAAAGACCGTTTTTGTCTTAGACTCAATGTAAGCAGCACATTTTTCTATGACTTCTAAGGTATTTATATAACAATCATAGGACGTATCGCCCCACGTAAATAATCCGTGTGAACCCAACATGATGCCACGCAATTGGACACCACGAGAAGATGCTTCTTCTAAACAAGCTTTTAATTGCAAGCCTAAATCGAAACCAGGGCGTTGCCAACCTACCCAGCCGATTAATCCACCAAAAAGATCTTTTGTGATTTGCTCTCCATCTTTTGATGCCGCAATTGCAATAGCTGCATCTGGATGTAAATGATCGATATGTTTGAAAGGTAAAAAGCCGTGTAAAGGGGTATCAATTGATGGGGCTTTGGACGCTAAATCAAAAATACAATGGTTGAATAATTCAACCATCTCATCTTCATGCTCCAAACCGCGGTACACATTTGTTAGGGAACGTAAGCGATCCACATACAATGCTGCGCAGCCCGACTTCTTCAATGTCCCGATATCGCCACCAGAACCTTTAATCCACATTACCTCGGTTTCAGAACCTGTTAAGGGATCTTTACCCTGTAATTTGACCGATGTATTACCACCACCGTAATTTGTAATGCGTAAATCTGCGCCTAAGATATTAGAGCGATAGATAAATAGGTCAACTTCATTCCCAGCGAGCGCTGCTGCTTTAGCATCATCCCAGAGATAAGATACATGATTGTACATAATTGATACTTTATTTTATTTCATATAAAAATACGATATAAAAAGTGCGTAACCATCCTATCCTAGATAGGGATAGTTAAATTAATTTTTAGGTCACCATTTTTTTGAAACAAAATTTTAAAATCGCACTATTTTTTTATATCAAAACTTAAGCTAGAGAACTTGAAATTTAAACTCTATTTCTTTTTCTTCGGCTGCGCCATATCCATATAATCGACCACCAAGCTACTTAAGGCTTTCACACCCACTTGAAAATGACCTTCATCTAAATGAAAGTCTGGCGTATGGTGACCAGCGACTTCGTCGGACTTTTTACTATCCGGTCTTGCTCCCAAAAAGAAAAAGAATCCTGGAACTTTTTGTTGGAAAAAAGAAAAATCCTCTGCTCCCGTATGCGCTGCAATAATACGCACACGATCTTTTCCATTCACTCCCTGCAAGGTTGGCAACATTTTTTCAACTAATTCTGGATTATTATAAGTTACCGGATATCCAGTTCCAATCGTTACATCCGCCTTTCCACCACCACTTTCCGCGATATTTGAGGCGATATCATTGATTCGTTGGTGTACTAATTTGCGTTGCTCCACCCCAAACGTTCGAATCGTTCCAATCATATGCGAAGATTCAGGAATGATGTTTTGACGAATTCCACTATGAATAGCTCCCACCGTCACAATCGCAGGATCCTCTGTAATATTCACAGAACGGGAAACAATGGTTTGTAAGCCCATAATAATTTGAGACGAGATCACAATCGGATCAATTCCCGTCCAAGGCCTTGCGCCATGCGATTGCTTTCCTTTAACCTTAATGTCCAATTGGTCTACCGCCGCCATCGTAGCACCAGATTTGTATTCCAAAACACCGTTATCAGATTCAGCCTCAATATGTAATCCAAAAATCACATCTACTTTCGGATTTTCCATTACGCCTTCTTTCACCATTAATTCGGCTCCCGAAAGAATCATTTCTCCTTTGTCGTCATAAACGCCTTCTTCAGCTGGCTGGAAAATAAACTTGACCGTTCCGGCTAAATTCGCTTTCTCTGAAGCTAAAATTTCTGCCACGGCCATTAAAATAGCTACATGCGAATCGTGTCCGCAAGCATGCATCACACCTGTTTTTTGGCCATTGAATTCCGCAGTGACCTTGGACTTAAAAGGTAAATCGCCACGCTCTGTAACGGGTAAGCCATCCATATCGGCACGTAATGCAACAACAGGACCAGGTTTTCCTCCTTTTAAAATACCCACCACACCCGTGCGAGCAACTTTTTCTTGGACTTCAATTCCCAAAGAACGCAAATGTGCCGCCACAATTCCTGCCGTACGTACTTCTTGATTACCCAATTCAGGGTGTTCATGAAAGTCCCGACGCCAAGCAATCACCTTGTCTTTCAAGGCGTCCGCTTTTTGCGTAATCACTGGTTTTAATGCAGATTGCGCAGATGCCAAAAAAGGCGCTGCGAGTAGGGCGATGAGGGTTAGTTTATTCATTTTATACATGTAGAGACGTGATACCTCGCGTCTCATTTTTTAATAGACGCAAAGTATTGCGTCTCTACATTTTTCTTTACGCGAAGTATCGCGTATCTACATTTTTCTTGACGCAAGGTATTGCGTCTCTAATTTTTATTTATATCCCCAACCGCGCATGATAGCAATATTTTCCTTCATGCAATCCAATGGTTTTAATCCTTGGTATGACTCTTGCTCGATGATAAAATGCTTGGTTCCGCCTTCTTTGTCGCCCAACTTCACTAAAGCTTGCACATCGATTTGGCCCGATCCTTTACCTAAAATCGTTGATTCGAATTTCTCATGCCCACCTGCTGCCGGAACTTCGTCCTTTACGTGCATAGACACAAAACGGCCTGGGAATTTCTTCATCACATCGGCAGGTACTCCGCCACCATTAATCATATTACCTATGTCTAATTGCTGGGCCACCAATTTTGGATCCGTATTGTTTAACATGATATCGTATAATAATTCTCCATCTAATTTCTCAGAGAACTCAAAATCATGATTGTGGTAACCAAAGCGCATGCCTGATTTATTACATAATTCACCCGACTTGTTAAAGATGTCCATATATTTCAACAAGAGATTTTTGTCCTTACGGATACCCATGTCGATCGACGGACTGATCACCAATTCTTGACCCATGACAGCTGCATCTTCAACTGTGTATTTCCATAAATCAGTGAAATCATTTTTCGCATCATCCCAATGTGCCTTACCCATTACGGTATGACCAGATGGCATTTTCATACCTAAATCGTCAAGGCGCTTTTTGAATTCTTTGGCTTCCCAACCGTAAAACTTACGGTTGATGTAATTCGCATGCTCTACATATTTGTAGCCCATTTCTGCCAAAGCGTTTAAGGTACCTTGTGGATCCTTACGCATATCTTCGCGAATGGAATACAATTGAATACCCACTAATTTCTTGTATTTTACTGCGGCTAAACTTTGCAAAACAGGTGAAGCAAAGGCCATCGCGCCTAGCCCAAAGGCTGAATTGCGCAAAAACGAACGTCTAGATGTAGTCATATTATCATAGGTTTAATTAGGACTCCAAGCTACTCAATCTATTTCTATTTTACAAAATTCACGTAACTTCGAAGCATGATGCAACCACTCGCAGAGCGCATGCGCCCCACTACATTGGATGACTACATTGGTCAAGAAAAGGTCATTGGGGCACAAGCACC
>CAMCXW010000028.1 GCA_945883625.1 Spirosoma fluviale | reverse complement strand
GTTATTATCACATTGATTTTCATCCTACTTTACCTACTGTATTAATGGGAAATATATCATTACTTATTGTTCTACCCGTAGTTGCCGCACTCATCGCGGGTTTCGGAAAATTAGGTGCGACCTACACCCGCCTACTTGCTTTAGGAGTTATAGGGATTCAAATCCTTGTTTTGGCAAAAATTGCACTCGTTTTTGACCCATTACAGGTAGGTTATCAGCAAAGCGAATCCATTAGCTGGATTCATTTAAATCTAGGTAATCTAGGCCAATTCGTTTCACATTATGCCGTGGGCATAGACGGACTCAGCATAGGATTAGTCCTTTTAACAGGCCTAATCAGTTTTGTCGCGCTCTGGAATTCAAACGAAATTAATACCAAAATTGAAGCCTATTATGCACTCGTATTACTGCTAAATGCATCGCTTATGGGCTGTTTTGTCGCACGAGACATGTTCCTATTCTACGTATTTTTTGAGTTTATGTTGTTGCCCATGTATTTTTTAATCGGAATTTGGGGAGGACCACGTCGAAATTATGCCTCCTTAAAATTCTTCATTTATACGTTAGTTGGCTCAATATTCATCCTCATTGTGATGCTAGGCATTTCATTAGCCTATATGGATCCCTACGAAACGGCCTTGGCATTGCAGAAAATTGGGCCTAACCAATCTTTTGGCCTAGAAGCCTTACAATCCATGCAAACGGCCTTAGCTGCCCATGAAATTACACCCAACCAAGTCGTGCATAGCTTTGATTTCCAAGCATTAAGCGATCCATTGAACTGCCAACCAAATAATCTATTTAGTCCACAATCCGGATTTTTGTTGGGCGGACTAACGGGTCGGGCTTGGGGATTCTGGCTATTGTTCATTGGTTTTGCCATCAAATTACCACTCGTTCCTTTACACACTTGGCTTCCCGATGCACACGTGGAAGCTCCCACGCCCATTTCAGTATTATTGGCAGGCATCTTATTAAAAATCGGTGCGTATGGTTGGTTGCGTATGGCGATTCCTTTCTTCCCAAATGAGGCCTTAGATTCTGCTAGAGTCATGGCTGGATTAGGCGTTTTGTCCATAATTTATGGCGCATATAATGCACTGGCAATGAGTGACTTAAAGAGATTAGTTGCCTATTCATCTGTTTCACACATGGGTTTCGTGCTTTTAGGAATCGCCTCATTTACATCGGAAGGCTGGCAGGGGGCCATTTTTCAGCTGCTTTCGCACGGGATACTTTCGTCCTTATTATTCTTAATTGTGGGCGTTCTATACAGTCGGACCGGCAATCGTCAAATCGATAATTTCGCTGGTCTCGCCACGAAAATGCCTTGGTTCACGGTTGTTTCGGGTATTGCCATTTTCGCATCCCTGGGCTTACCGGGATTCTCTGGGTTCATCGGTGAATTTTTCAGTTTGATGGGCGCTTTCACGAGTCCGTATTTAATGCCCATCTATGCAATTTTAGGTGGATTGGGAATTCTCTTAGGTGCAGGATATTTGCTTTGGACATTTCAAAAAATATATTTGGGTAACTATTTTGTGCGTGACAGCACGTGGGAAATGCCCGACTTGACATTGCTTGAAAAAGTAAGTCTTTTCGGCTTAGGTATCTTGAGCATCATTTTCGGAATTTTCCCGGGAATCATTTTTGAGCTAAGTGAAATTTTCGTAACTAACAGCCTGAATTTGATTTTTCACTAATGAAGGTGTATATCCTTTAAAATTTTAATTAAACCTATCAAACAAAGACTATGAAAAATAATGTTAGTCGGAGAGAAATCCTGAAAAGCTCAGCTGGATTAGCGGGCTTGGGGGTATTCGGTTCATCTATGGAGGAGCGTTTCAAGAAAGCGGACCTCGCTGTGGGTGCAGACCTAAAAGGAAAAGTACAGCATTCGGCTTGTCGGTGGTGCTATGACAAAATTCCATTTGAGGAATTAATTGTAAATGCCAAACGCATTGGCTTATCTTCCATCGAACTTACCGGTCCAGATGATTGGGAAATTTTGAAAAAATACGATATGACTGCGGCGATTGGTTGGGGCAAATACCCTACCGGCATGAACATTCCGAACTTCTTCAACAAAGTAAAAAACCACGATGGTTTGGTTGGTTTTTATGAAGACATCATCCCAAAAGCTGCCAAAGCAGGTGTAAAAAACATTATTGCTTTTTCGGGAAACCGCGATGGCATGAGTGATGAAGACGGTTTGATCAATTGCAAAAAAGGATTGCAACGTGTTATGAAGACCGCGGAACGTTACGATGTAACGATCTCCATGGAATTATTGAACTCCAAAGTAAATCACAAAGACTATCAGGCAGACACCACGGAATGGGGTGCCGCACTTTGTGAGATGGTAGGTTCCGATAAATTCAAATTACTTTACGACATCTACCACATGCAAATCATGGAAGGGGACGTAATTGCGACGATTAAGAAATACTACCCATATATTTCCCACTACCATACAGGTGGGGTTCCAGGACGTAATGAAATCGATGATACGCAAGAATTAAATTATGCGGCAATCATTCGCGCGATATACAATACGGGCTACAAAGGGTATATTGGCCAAGAGTTTATTCCAGCGCGCGCCGATAAAATGGCGTCGTTAGAACAAGCCGTTAAAATCTGCGATATCTAACATGGCTTAGTAAATTTTTGAACCAGCTTCTGATCAACAGGAGCTGGTTTTTTTATGCCAATAAATTGATAATCTGGCGTGTCATTCAAATTTCGAATGAGGGCGTGGACTTGTGTCAATTACCTTGCGGGTGTAATCCGCTTTGATCGAGAAAATCCTTGTTCTATGAAAAATTTGATACTATATTTAGCTTTCCCTTGGGGTTTATTGGCCCAATGCCCGGTGATTAGCCAACAGCCCAGTAATCAAACCGACTGCGAAACAAACTCTATTCGCATGATCGTTGGCAGCAACGCCACGCAATTTCAATGGGAAAAGAAACGACCAACTGACGCTACATTTACGAACATTTCAGGTGCAACGCAAGCAAGCTACCAAATCTATCCATCTGGAGGAGCAGTGCACCCTAGCGGTACACAATATCGAGTAAAATTAAATGCGACATCGTGCTTGGTGATTTCAGAGGCCGCTTCAATTACGCTCCACACCATTACAAACATCATCAATCCCGAAATTTGTGAACGAGGAAATGGGCGTTTGGAGGCACGAATTCCAACCGTCAATCAAGCGTCCAATTTTCAATGGGCACTATCTGTAAAAAACGGCCCATTTGAGGATTTGGTTGATAATGGAACCTACTCGGGGACAAAAACCCCTAGTTTAACGATCAATAACGCGCTTGCGCCAATGGATGCATATCGCTACAAAATTCGAATGACATTTGAAATCACCCCAAACAATGATAACGAAGGATCGCTGACTAATCAAAATCAAGTAAGTACCTGCCCGCGAAGTTCAAACGATGTCTTATTGCAGGTAAAAGTTAGCCCTATACCAAATCATGCGGCGAGTTTATATAAAGGCTGCTTAGATCAGCCCATCACCCTTAATTCCACCGGTTGTTTCCCCTATACCACGCAATGGTATGACCGTAATGGAATTCCAATGACACAAGGAGCGAAGGCGACTGTAATCCTCCCGGATCCCAACCCTCGGATCTATACGGCCACCTGTTTAAAACTAGGCTGCGAAAGTCTTCCCTCCCGCGGCACGAGCGCACAAGCTTTTAGTCGGCCTAGCGCCCCCACAAATACGGGAACACCCGAATCAATCTGTGCGAATCTACCCATCATATTCAAGGCATCAGGTGGTACAAACAATATTTGGTATCAAACTGCGACCACTAGTACGGCCGTATCCACTGCAACGCAAATAACCGTCAACGGTCCGACACCAGAATCAATCGTAACACGATTTGTGAGTCAGTCGGTGAATAACTGTGAGAGCGCACGAACAGCCATCAGTGTTCGCATTAAATCAAATGTGGAGTGTGGGGTAATCACGGATACGCCAACTCCACCGACTATCCCACCGACTACACCGATGATCCCGGCTACTCCGCCTACCACACCGACTACTCCGCCGATCCCGACTATGCCACCTTTACCAGAAACTCCACCATCCACACCAGACCCTGTGGTTGAAGTACCACCCATAAAAGAACCGGAAATCCCACGAATCACTTTTACGCTTTCTCCGAATTGCGGAAAAGAGACGTACCAACTAACCGTCATTGGATGCCCAAATACACCTCAAATTTTCAATCAATATGGCCCCGAAAAGCTACTCGGCCTAGGCGAATCTACCGCCATTTCCGCAAGCTTTGAAACCTTTGTACAAATTAGATGCCCAGGAACAGCAGCACCACCCATTCAAGTTACTTTGCCCGAAATGCAGAGACCAATCATATCTATTGAAACTAGCTATGCAAATTTTGCATGTAGTGGAGATGACATTAAACTTCAGGCAATTCTTCCCGCTCATACGGGAATTATCGGCTGGGAATTAAATGGACATCTATTGGTCGAACAACCGATTATTTCGGGTCAGCTCCGACCTGGATTTTACCAACCAGTCGTTCAGAAAAACGGCTGTATCCATCGAGGAGATGGTATGTATATTGAGGTACACCAAAGACCTATACCACCAATAGTCTCACTTTCAGCATCAAAAATATGCCTCGGGGATACGGTTCAAATTCAAACAAATACGCCTGCCATCAAATGGATAAATCATGCGCCTACAAACCAAGAATTTATCGGACGGAACGTGGGCTCCTACACTTTCTCTGCCCAAACAGCTACCGACGGAGTTTGTTGGTCCACACCTAGTAGCCCAATTTCACTATACGTCCAATCAGTACCTCAACCTGCTATCATCATTTTCCAACGGCAAGCAGGTTTCTGCAAAGGTGATTCGACTAAACTACAAGCAGATATCCCTAGCCAGAAATATGCATGGAATTCAGGTGACAGTACCCAAACACGGTATAGCAAAACGCCAGAAATAAATCATGTAAAATACCAAGACCCCAACGGCTGCTGGTCAGCATGGAGCGCCCCCATCACCTCGTTCCATTTCCCAGCTGAACCACAGCCTTTTATCCGGGCGAATCCAAACCGACAGTTTTGCCATGGTGCCTACGCAACGATTCTTGCAACACCTGCTTTTCGCTATGCCTGGAATACGGGTAGTACAGAAGATAGCTTGGTGATTAGAAACTCAGAAAAAATAACATTGAAAACCCAAAACGAATATGGCTGTTGGTCCATCCCAAGTCCATCCCTAACCATTGAAGCAAGACAAAATCCAAGGATACCATTACTTGAAAAAATGGGCTCCTACTTTTTGCAGGCGCGTAATGTAATCGACCAACCAGATCGCTATGTTTGGGAATTCAATCAAGGAAACTTAAAAGATTCGCTTAGTCAAATCAAGTTAGTCAAATCAGGGATCTACGGTGTAAGCGCACTAAAATATTATAGATTGGATGGGGCTTCATCCATCACGTGCAGATCCGAATTAAAATTTTATTCCTACACACTTCCGACGGAATTAGCAGGTATTTCAATCTATCCAAATCCGACTCAAAGCACCTTACTTTCAATCGAAATTCTTACCAATACATTAGAAAGCAACATTGAAATAATTGACTTTAAGGGACATATCATACAACGCTGGGAACTTGGCTCCTCCGCTTTTAGGCATCGAATTAGGCTGGCAGAAAATTTACCTAATGGAAATTATATTTTGCGTTTTGAAACAGATGAAGGAATAAAAACAAGAATTCTATCTGTGCTAAGAAACTAATTCATTATTCGTAAATACCTTTAGCGATCTTCTCACTAATCGATTTAGGGGACACCCATGCGAGAAATGCCCCGATTTTATTAACCAAACCAGTAATCACTTCAACCTTACCCGCAAGCATTCCGGCAACTGCAAGTTTGGCAACTGCTTCAGGAGTCATCGTAACTTTCTCGGCTGCCCTACGTGCCGTCGCTGGCAAGTTAGCTCGATCGTTGAAATTAGTCGTTGTTGCACCCGGGCTTACGACAGTGACAATAACCCCTTTTGATTTCCATTCATGATGTAAACCTCGAGAAAAATTCAAAACAAAAACTTTCGTTGCTGCATACAAAGTCATGTTTGGAATCGCCTGATAAGCGGAAGAACTAGCTATATTAAGCACGTGGGCTTTTCCTTTCCCCGCTAGATAGGGAAAAAACTTTTGACACATCTCAACCAAAGAATGCATATTGACTTGCATCATCTTTTGATTTTCCTCGAACGAATACGAGTCGAATTGACCCACCACACCAAATCCAGCATTATTTACTAAAATGCGCAAATCGATTTGTTTGGCTTCGACCCAATCGACGATACGGTCAACTGCCCCTTGCTCAATTAAATCACTAACCAGGTAATCCACCTGAACAGGGTATTTTTTCTCCAACTCTTCCTTAACCATTTGTAACTCGTACGAATTGCGAGCAACAAGCAACACATCATAGCCATTCATGGCCAATTGATGCGCAATTTCTTTTCCGATTCCTTTACTTGCTCCGGTAATTATTGCGTTCGACATAAGATATAGATTTAATAAAAAAAGCCCATTGCTGGGCTTTTTTTAGAATTAATTACTTCTTCGGTGCAGCAGGAGCAGCGGGGGCCACTGCGGCTGGAGCTGGAGTTGGATTGAAGTAAGCCTTGATATCTGGATCTTCTGGCTTAATTTCTTGTGCTTTGGTGAATAATTCTCTCACTTTAGCTTCATCTTTGGTCACCGACAATTGATATCCACCTAAGAATTTATATGCTTCAAACAATTGATTTTTATCTTCTTTATATTGAGAGCTCTTCTCCGCTTTTTGTGTTTCCACAGCAGCGATGAACTTCTCATACCAAGGAGCTCCTAACCATTTCGTCCCTGTAAAATCAATAAAATTATTTGCGCGCGCGCGATTGATATAAAATGGAGGCCACTTATCATTGACCTCAATTGCCTTCGCAAACATTGAATCTGCACGCATAGCCATTGCAGGACGGCCAACAGTATCCGCCTTATTAATGTAGGCAGCAGTTAAATAGTAATCCATGGCAACTTTAAAGTAATCACCAGAACCTACAGTCTGTGCTTTTTTGACTTTCCATTGGATAGAATTCAACCCCGCAACCGCAGCATCGCTGTAACGTTTTTGCTTGTAACGAACATCATGAATGATCGAGTAAACGTTGTTATTTGTGTCTAAAGGAGCCGCTTTTTCCAAGTACATCAGTGCGATTGAATCCTTTCCTAATCCTTGATACCCTTTTCCAAAATACAAATCATCCATAAAGAAAGGCTTCACCCCACGCTTCACCATACCGTCTAGGTTATCAATACCTTGTTGGAAATTACCCATCTCAACATTTGAATACCCACGCATACGGAAAATATCATTATCCTTAACCCCTTTTTTATCCGCCTCATCTGTGAACTTCATTGCACCTTCATAGTCCTTGGATAGGAACAACAATTTGGCAGTCTCCAAGGTGACTTCTGGCGTAGCTTCTGCTTTCTCCAAATAACGACGGAAATAACGCGATGCATTTTTATATTGACCTCCGATAATTAAATACTCACCATATTTCCGTTGAGCTGGCGCATAATTTGAATCTAAATCAATTGCCTCTTTGTAACGAGCTTGCGTCTCTTTGTAATTCTTTCCACGCAGATAAACCGTTCCAATTTTAACCTTTGCCTTAATGTTTCGAGGGTCTTGCATCAAACCTGTCTCATAAGCCGTCACCGCATTTCCTCCATCATTCTTAATCAAATACGCGTCCCCCTTGACAATGTAATGCTCGACAGTTGGCAATTTCTTGTCCTTCACCAAACGCTCTTGAATCAAATCAATTAAGCGAATAGCCTCACCTGGATCGTTATTATTCGCATTAAAACTGTCCTCTTTACCTAAAATATAATACATCGCATACGCCTCAGCAATACGATACATGACATCAATATTTTTATTTTTTGTATCCGCTAGAATTCGGTCGAATTCTACTTTGGCGGCAGATACATTGTTTTGGCCAACGAGAATTGATGCCAAACCAACTTGATTTAAATAATTTTTTGGATCAGCTGCTTTACCTTTTTCGAATGTGGCTTTAGCGTTATCCCAATCGCGTTGCGTTAGGTAATAATACCCTAAATAAAAATAATTTTCACCCGTAGGAGCTGCAGAAACTAACCCCTCAAATACTTGTTTCGCCCGACTTGGCTGATGGCGGTCTATTAAATGTAGACCATCCTTAATCGTTTGCCCGAAAGTTAAATTGGTCAATAAAAGACCTATTCCCAAAAGCCATGATTTCATTTTCATCATTCGTATTTTAATTTTTTGTGTAACGTAATTTTCTTAGGCGTAACATTGAAAAGTTCAATAAATTACTAGTAAAGTTTAATAAAATTAAAGAGTGGTAAATTTAAGCATAAATCTTGAAAACTTACAAACAACAGCTCCTAAAAATGTGCTTATTGATTGATTTGATACTGACGAATCGTGATAGGGCGGGTCAAAGGAATCAACCCCGCTTTCAAAACGATTAATTGTCCCATGTCTCCGCACACGTAATTTACAAATCCAGTTCCTAAACCTGAATGCGATTCTTTCAAAATCATTTTAATCTCCCGACGCAATGGATATTTCTTAAGAGCTAAATTGTATCCAAATGGTTGATAATAATCCTTCCCATTCGCTGATACTGATAAGACATGGATTGAACGAATAAATCCCAACGATGTAGGATTTTCGCCATCACTAATCCAATTAGATCCAATAATTCCCAACGCATTTTTATGGGATTGTACGTATTCAATCACAGCCTTGTTGGAACCTACCTCAGCCACCGCTAATCCAGAATTCCCTAAACTAAATTGGTCAACCAAAAACTTGATGTTACTAGAATTGGCTTTGTCCACAACCAATTCAATGTCCTTTCCATTTTTCGCAGTACCATTCAGCAATGACCTCAAGCGATCGAGCGTTATCAGGGTATCTTGATTTGATTTATTAACAATAAGTGCGATACCATCAGCTGCAAACTTAAAACTACGATATGTAATTTTCTTCCGTGCGAAAATACCTTTTTCTGCTTCCGTCAATTCACGCGAAACCACAACAGATCGAACTTTATCATTAAGCAAGTCAGCAATAGCCTCATTCTCCGGTTTGAACACCAGATTCAATTTGGCAAAATGATAATTTTCCTCAAATGCAGCCTTCTCTGCCTTAATCAGCGGTGAAAAAGATTCATCTACGCCAATCTGAATAGAACCTGTAGCGGGTCCATCTTTGGGCACGTCATTCGCCGCGCCTCCGCAAGCGGAAACTCCGATTAAGGCGAATAGAAATAATAAAATCTTACTCTTCATAATGCCCATAATTTTGATCACTCATTTCCTTATAATATAGGTAAGCTCTCCAAAGTCTAAAAAGACCGTAGATAAAAAATAATATTCCAAGCATCTTGACGATAGGTATACCCACAAAATCACCTAATTGAAATTCGGATAACAACGCTACGTAAGCCCCAAGCAAACTATAAGCTAAGGCGACGACCACGCGGAATAAAATATTTATACTAACAGCTATGGGTAGTTTCATATAATGTTTAAACAATCAGACCTGCCAAATGAACATTTAGCAGGTCTGATAAAATCTAATAATCGAGATTATTCAGATAGTACGAACGTGATCGGTTGCGTAAAACGTGAACGCACTGCGCGTCCAGATTGCTTACCAGGAGTCCATCTTGGTACCGATTTAATTACACGAACTGCTTCCTCATCGCAACCAAAACCTACAGACTTTAACACTGTCACGTCTTGGATAGTTCCGTCCGTATTTACTACGAATTGAACATAAACCTTACCACCTACATTGGCACGCTGTGCCGCAGATGGGTAACGCAAGTTACGCTGTAAGAAAGCTCCGAAAGCACGAGGACCACCAGGGAACTCGGCATTTTGCTCAACCGCTGTAAAGATTTCATCTTCAGCAGGTTTAGGCGGTTCTACTGGCTCAGCGCCTTTAGCATCTGGGTCGACTGGCGGCTCATATGCTTCAGACTCTCCTTTAACCGTTTCGGAAGCAGTGTTACCCTTAACCTCCTCGGGAGGTGGCTCTGGCTTTGTTACTTCCTCATCAGGCTTAATTTCTGGAGGTAAGAACTTCGTAGTAGTCACCTTAGGAATTTCTTTGGGTGGTGGCGGTGGGGGCGGTGGGGGCAACTCGACCTTCTTAGGAGGAGCTGGCTTATCCAATTTCATTACTTCAGCAGTCACCTCAGTCTTATCTTCGGAAGCCGCAGTCAACTGTTTCCAGAAAGCTGCGATTAACAAAGCACCAACAAAAAGTGCAGAGCCTAGTAATACCGACCGCTTCATTACTTTAGGATATGTCTTACGGAGATCAAAAGCACCGAATTCACGGTTTTTATCTCTGAAGATAATATCGTCCAAAGTAGCATCTTGGCTTATTACTTGTGACATAATATTCGTTTAATTTAAAATTAATTAATAGGTCTTATTTACCTGATCGTTTAATCAAGGCCTCCGTGTCCGGATCAATTTCCAATAATGCATACCGCTTATTATTGGTAATCGCACACTCATCAAGCATATCGATCAAATTCCGATATTTTGCTTTCTTCGTAGGCTTAATCACGATTGTAAAGTTAGTACCAACCTTCGCTTTCAAATCCGCAATAACCTTACGAATTCCTGTAGCCGAATAATTGGTTACTTGCATTACTGTACCTGCTTCCGTAGGAATACCTTGGTAATAATACACCTTGTCAGCATCCGGACACACGGTTAGTGTTTCCGATAATTTAACAGGTGATGTCTCTTTGGTATCCGTTTTATCAGGCATGTTTAATTGCATAGTAACGGGCTTTGCTAACGTAGTTGTTAACATAAAGAAAGTGATCAATAAGAAGCCTAAGTCCACCATAGGTGTCATGTCGATTTTGGTCGACATTTTTTTACTTCGCTTCTTCCCACCATCTTTCTTCCCACCACCGGAGCTATCTATTTCTGCCATTTCTGTATCTAATTAATAATGAAAACTTATTTCGGTTTATTTTCCGGACCAGTTACCAATTGAAAGATGTTTATATTTTGCGCTTGCAAAGTAGCTACTATATCAGCAAATACTTTGTAGTTAGCATTTTGATCTCCCTTAATAGCAACCTTTAATTCAGGATTAGACAATTTCGCGTAACCCACCCAATACGAAAGTTCGTTATTGGTTGAGTCAATTGGAATTCCCTTGGTCAATCCCTTATCCTTTGCTTCAGATGGTTTCATACTTAATATTTGACGCATAGCACCCAGGGGATAACCAACGATTTCAGAAGACATGAAATTCTTCTTCATCTCAGCCGTTACAGCGATGCCATAGCGATTAGCCATGCGCTCTAACATAAATTCCCTAGCCATTTGATCGTCTGTTGCTAAGTAAACACCTCCTTCTGGTGACACACTAACCATCAGCAATCCTTCTTTTGAATTCAAAGGTTTCTCTGAAATAGAAGATGGTGGTGTAATCGTAACTGCCTCTTCGGGACGAAACTTCGCGGTTAACATGAAGAACGTCAAAAGAAGGAAAGCCACATCACACATCGCCGTCATGTCGAGTGAGACACTTTGTCGTTTAGCTTTAACTTTTGGCATAACAATTATTTTTTTGAACAGTGAATAAAATTGAATGAAAGGGCTGAGCCCCTATATCAGTCCAAATATTAATTGTGATGCGTAGCGTAGTTTTGGCTTAAACTCAAACCAATCTCATCAATGCTGTAAGTTAATTCGTCAATGCGCGACGTAAACAAGTTGTATGCAATGATACATATCGCAGAGGTACCAATACCTAAAGCTGTATTAACTAAGGCCTCAGAGATACCATTTGCTAATGCTGTTGAGTCAGTTGATCCTCCTGAGTTTCCTAGAGCAGAAAAGGCCTTGATCATACCAATTACAGTACCTAAAAGACCAATCAATGTAGCCACTGAAGCTAAAGTTGCAATGATAGTCAAGTTTTTCTCCAACATTGGTAATTCCAATGAAGTAGCTTCTTCAACTTCCTTACTCAAAGCAGCTAATTTTTGCTCCTTATCCAAAGCTGCATCTGTAATTAGCGCTTTATATTTTTTTACAGCTGACAAAGTTACATTTCCAACAGAACCTTTTTGCTTTTCGCAAGCCTTTAGAGCTCCTTCAACATCATCCTTATCTAAAGCCGCTTGAATAGAACGAACAAATGCGTTTACATCACCTGTACCTTTAGCTTTACCAATCGTAAACAAACGCTCAATCGAGAATGTCAATGCCGTTAAGAAACAAGTCATTAAAACGGGTACAATTACCCCACCTTTGTACACGATACCAAAGTAATCGCCGGGAATTGGATGGCCTTCATTTGTGCCACCTTCAAAGTGAGAGCCATCACCCATAACGAAATTATAAATCGCTATAGCAATGACAAATAAAATAATTAGAATTACACCTGCAGAAAGTCCGCCAGATTTTTTTTCGGTTGCAGCTGGCTTGGCAGCTGGCTTTGGTTGTTGTGTACTCATTAGTTTGGTAATTTGGGGTTAAAGAATTATTTTTTGCTACTAAAACTTATTGAAAAAAGGCGGAGTAGTTTTCATAGTTTTTACTACCGTTGTATTTTTCAGTACAAGCAAAAGTAATGCAATTCTAATTTATTTTTTACATGCCACAAACCACCCACCACCTAAAATATACTAACCAATCAAATGTCTATTGTATTATCTTTATATTTTAACCAAAAATAGGCCCTTTATAGGGTACTTTTTTGAGAATTAAATTTTGAAAAAAAAAATAAAAAAAATTAAAATCGACCTATATTGACCTCAAATAGTACCAAAAAACATACCTTTGCCGGGTAACCTTGAAAAAATGGACTCCCCTTTTAGCCCCAAAAGCCCACGTGCCGCTCACCGCAAAAGTGAAAGTCAACCTCTAAAAGAGGCCATCGAATCGCTATTACGTGTCTATAAATTGCAAGGACAATACGACGAAACTTATATTGTGGCCCATTGGGAAGAAATCATGGGCAAACCAATTGCCGCTCGAACACAAAAAATGTACATCAAAAACGGCAAACTGTTTCTCACACTAGACAGTGCTCCACTCAAAAAAGAACTCATGATGGCCAAAGCCAAAATGATCGAATTGATCAATAAATACGCCCATTCCGATCTTATTCAAGAAGTCGTATTCCTATAATACTAGCATGTCTCAAATACCCCAACTGTTAAAACCTGGAAATCGCGTAGGCATTATATCACCTGCCTCACATCCCACATCCGATCAATGGAAAGCAGGGCTCGAGGTATTAGCTGATTGGGGATTAGAAATTGTGTTGGGAGATCATTATTTGGCCGAGCACTATGGTCTAGGCGGAACAGATGAGCAACGTCGTGCTGATCTTCAACGTATGCTTGACGACCTTAGTATCGCGGCGATTTTTCCACTGCGTGGGGGATATGGGGTAAGCCGACTCCTCGACGGGTTGGATTTTACGAAATTTCGCGCACATCCCAAATGGATCATTGGCTTCTCAGACATCACCGCACTAATTTGCCATATTGATACCTTTTCGATTGCAAGCATTCATGGACCCATGCCCAATAATTTCTGCCAAAAAGGTGGAGAAGTGGCATTGGCCAACCTACGTACCTTGCTTTTCGAAGGTCGTACACATATTAGTACCACAAGTCATCCATTAAATAGACACGGAAAAGCAGAGGCAAGTATCATTGGGGGAAACCTCTCATTGCTCACCCACTTGATTGGGAGTGAAAGCTTTCCCAATCCAAAAGGCAAAATTCTATTCATTGAAGAAGTGGGCGAACGCCTCTACCATGTAGACCGTTTATTGCTTCAATTAAAGCGAGCAGGGTATTTAGCCGACTTGGCCGGACTAATAATTGGTGGATTTACAGATTGCAAGGAAGCTAGTTTAACTATAGGCTTACGCGTCGAAGAGATGATTCTCGAACATACGGCTGCCTATCACTATCCTATTGCCTTTGATTTTCCAGCTGGGCACATACCAACTAATCTAGCACTCCCTATGGGTAAAAAAATCAAGTTCTTGGTAAACGCAGAAATTGTCCAAGTAACTGATTAAAAAACAACGTTTTTCCGCGAACAGCCATGTAGTTTTGGTAAAAAAAGATGCTCGCAAAAACGTATGGCATGTCCGTTATTGGTATTTCTGCCGCCCTAATTACCATCGAAACGAACGTTGGCCAAGGTAGTAAATGCTTTTTAGTAGGCCTCCCCGATTCCACAATTAAAGAATCCATTCTCCGAGTCGAATCTGCCATTAAACACATGGGGTGCTTCTTTCCGCGCAGAAAAGTAATTATCAATTTGGCCCCAGCAAATATCCGAAAGGAGGGCTCAGCGTATGACCTTCCCATCGCGCTTTCCATCATGCATGCCTCTGAGCAAGTGGATATGCAGGTATTAGCTAATTTTGTTATCATGGGCGAGTTAGCTTTAGATGGAGTGCTTCGGCCAATAAAAGGGGCACTGGCGATGGTCATGGAAGCAAAAAAACAAGGATTTACCAAAATAATCTTGCCCAGAGCTAATGCCATGGAGGCGGCCATGATTAAAGGAATGGACGTTTTCGGGATGGAAAATCTGCAAGAAACCGTCTTGTTTCTACGCGGGAAAACAGTACACAAGCCCTTTCCCACAACCCAAACAACTATTCATGCGTATGATGAAGACTTAGACTTTGCCCATGTTCACGGCCAAAAAGTCGCGAAACGCGCATTTGAAATAGCTGCTGCCGGTGGACACAACCTGATTCTCATCGGCCCGCCAGGTGCCGGAAAAACCATGCTTGCTAAACGCATACCAAGCATCCTGCCTCCACTTAGCTTAGATGAAGCCATGGAAACGACCATAATCCATTCCGTTGCCGGAAAAATCGTCCAAAATTCACACCTAATTTCCAAACGCCCATTCCGCGCTCCTCATCATAGTATTTCAGCTACGGCATTAATCGGTGGTGGTTCCAATCCACAACCTGGCGAAATATCCTTAGCTCATAACGGCGTTTTATTTCTCGATGAAATGCCTGAATTTTCAAGGCATGCCCTGGAAGTCATGCGCCAGCCACTCGAAGACCACCACGTTCTGATTTCTAGGACTAAATGGTCCATTGCATTCCCAGCCAATTTTATGTTGATCGCCAGCATGAACCCCTGCCCCTGTGGCTATTTTAACCATCCCAGCAAAGATTGTACCTGCGGAGAAGAAGTAGTTAAACGCTATCTGAATAAAATCTCGGGGCCACTCCTCGACCGAATTGATCTTCACATCGAAGTTAGTCCAGTTTCATTTGATGAAATCCGCTCCGCCGAAATAGCCGAATCCAGCGAGAAAATTCGAGCGCGGGTTATCCTTGCACGAAAAATACAACATAATCGCTTTTTAAATTTTGCGGATGTGCATGCGAATGCGGGGATGACGGGCCAACAAACTTCTCAATTCTGCCCATTGAATCCTGAGGTAGAACTACTCTTGCAGCAAGCTATGAATCGATTGAAACTGTCGGCGCGCGCGTTCGAACGAATCCTAAAAGTAGCCCGAACCATCGCGGATTTGGCAGGCCAATTAGATATAAACCAACGACACATGGCCGAGGCCATCACGTATCGAAATTTAGATAGAGAAAATTGGGCAGGATAATGTATTTTTGAAAAAAATTTAAAGATGACTCGTAAGCTTTCAATCATTGGTTTTTTAGTTACTATTTCACTCGCAAGCTTTGGCCAAAATCCATCCTTCAAAAAATGGGAAACCCCTGAAGCAATTTTTCAGCGTGCGATCAAAGAAAAAAAGCCGATTTTATTAGAAGCATTTCTACCCACATGTTCGCATTGTTTGGCCTACGACAAAACGTTACGTAGCCCAATCATCAAAAATTATTTAGACAAAAACTTTCTTGCTTATCAATTAGATCTTTCCAAACGCGAAAATGGCCTATTCCTGCGGAAGCAAAAAATCTATATCCCCTCAACTCCATCATTTATCATCCTCTCACCCGAAGGTAAAACGTGGCATGTAGAAATTATGGGCGAAGAATTGAATTCCGTGCCAGGAATTCTGAAGACATTACAGCTAGCCACAGATCCCAAACAGCGCGATGCAGCGAAGTTGGCGCGCTACCAAGCGGGCGATCGCCAACCAGACCTATTGCTCTCCACTGCTTTTTACACGCGCGTGACGATGGACACGATACAGAACATGGCGATTGTCAACGACTATGCAAAATCAGAAGCGGTGGAAAATTACGGATCTGAACTTAATTTTTTGTTGATTCAAAAAGCCATGCTAGATTCTGATAATCCAATCTTTAGTTATTTCATTAATAATCTGCCTACATATTATGCCAAATATGACACCGCTCTAGTGAAGCAAATGGCTGAAAACACATTAATGTCGAGCATTTTTGCTAGTCGGGCACGCAAATACAGCCCTGAACGCATCGAATCCATCAAAAAAGATTTAGCGACATTAGGTATTCCTGTCAAACAAATTGCCATGCGTTTCATCGTATTAGAAGTGTTAATCGACCTCGATCAAGCAGATTCCGCGAAAGCCATCGCCCGCATTAATGCGTTTTACGAAGGGAAACCCATACCGGAAAAAGAGAAGGCATTTTGGTGTAAACAGCTAACCCAAAAAGGGGATACGACAAGCCCTTGTCCCTTACCTTAATTCCTTTTGCAATTTCCCAGTAAATGCATTAATTTCATTGACAAATTAGTAACCTCTGTACTCCTTGTATGAAAAAAATTCTACTCCTACTAGTATTTAGTTCCATTGGAATATTGGCCACAAGTTCCGTTCCCTTAGGTGGAGAAGAATCATTGGAATCTGTTTTCAAGCGTATCAAAGAAGAGGTCGATCAAAATTCAAAAGCCTATGTCACCTTGGGTGATGCCTGTAAAAAAATTGGCCATCGCTTAACAGGAAGTGCAAATGGCAAAAAAGCCGAGGAATTCGCCTATCAATTATTTAAAAGTTACGGATTTCGAGACACAAAATATGAAGGCTTTCAAGTAGAGGCCTGGGCGCGCGATACCGTTACCCTATCTGTAGCCCCTCCCAAATCAGATGACTTTAGAGATATTAAAGTTGTTGCCTTAGCCCTAACCCCAGTAGAAGCAAACGTAACAGGAACAATCATAGACTGTGGCAATGGGTTAGATGCAGATTTTGCTGCTAAAAAAGACCTTGTAAAGGGAAAAGTTGTGCTGGCAAACATCGGCTTGTTGGACGCCCCTGCCGGCACAAGAAATCTACATCGGTCCGAGAAGACAGCCTTAGCAATCCAATATGGCGCCACGGGTGTCATCTTTGTCAATACGGTCAAAGGAGAAATTTTACTAACAGGAACGGCATCCGTAACGGGTAATTTGATTTCAATTCCAGCCGTTTGTATTTCACTTGAAAGCGGCAATGAATTGCGCAAATGGCTCGTGGAGCAGCCGGGCTTATTGAGTATGATCGAAATGCATAACGTAAGCCAACCGATAAAAGCACGAAATGTAGTGGCAACCTTAAAGGGTGAAAGTCGGAAATTACGCCACGAAAAAATCATCATCGGCGGCCATTTAGACTCGTGGGATCTTGCCACAGGAGCCATTGACAATGGAATAGGTTCATTTTCAGTCATAGATATCGCCCGTACATTCAAAGCCTTGGGTTTGACCAGCAAGCGCACCATTGAATTTGTTGCATTTATGGGCGAAGAAGAGGGTTTATTAGGCTCCAAAGCCTACATTGAGCGCGCAAAGCGCACAGGGGAAATTGATAATATTGTCTACATGATTAATTTAGATATGGTCAACAATGTCTATGGATTTAATGCGGGTGGACGCGATGAGATGCTTTCAATCCTGAAGGAAATTGGCAATAAAATTAAATCCATCGATGCGAAATTTGGTAATGAAATTCACAATTCAGCTGGACTACATTCCGACCACCAAGTATTTTTAATGGAAGGAATTCCTGCCGCAGATCCACTTGGAAAATTACCGCGGTCAGTTCTTGATTGTTACCATGCGAATTGTGATACATTTGATTTAGTTAATAAAACAGAAATGGAAACCAATGTTAAGTATACGGCCATGTTGTTGTATGCATTAGGTAATGTCCCAACTTTCCCTGCCAAAAAGTTAGACTTCTATTCAACACGTGACTTTTTCATCAAACAAAACTTACGACGCGAATTAGAATTAGGAAATGAATGGCGTTGGGGGGATAATTAAAAAACGTATTTTTGCACTTATTGACCTTTTTGTTCACACAAATGAATACTACAAATCCTTCTTTTTTTGATCACGATATGGAAATGATTCCTGAAAATTCGTTTAAATCCATCATCAAAGTCATCGGTATCGGTGGTGGCGGCTCCAATGCTGTCAAGCACATGAAAGAGATGGATATTAAAGGTGCCGACCTTATTATTTGCAATACAGACTCGCAAGCCCTGGCTTCTAATCCAGTGCAGACAAAAATAAAGTTGGGCCAACAAGGCTTAGGTGCGGGAACGGATCCGGAAGTAGGCCGACAAGCTGCCTTGGAATCCCGTGAAAAAATTCAACAAGTATTATCAAACGATACCCAAATGGTGTTTATCACCGCGGGTATGGGCGGTGGAACAGGAACAGGTGCTGCACCAGTTATCGCTGAAATCGCTCGGGAGAAGAATTTATTGACTGTTGCTGTAGTCACTGCCCCTTATAAATGGGAAGGAAGAGATAAAATCCACTATGCAATAGATGGCGTTGAAGCTTTAAAAAGCTATTGCGACACCGTGATTGTAGTAATGAATGATAAATTAGCCGAACATTACGAAAATTTACCCATGTCCGATGCCTTCTCGAAAGCAGATGATGTACTTGCCAAAGCCGTAAAATCCGTCGTTGATGTTATTGCCAAACCCGGTGATATTAACACCGACTTCATGGATGTGAAGAAAGTATTAACCAAAGCGGGACAAGCGATGATGAGTTCCGCATTTGGCGAAGGCGACAACCGGGCTTTTGATGCAATTGAAGAAGCATTGAAATCACCTTTGTTGAATTCGCAAGAAATTAAAGGAGCGAAACGCATTTTGGTGACTGTGTCTACTGGAAGCAAGCGCCCTTTATTAATGAAGGAACAAAATGTTATCATTAACTACTTGAATGAGCGTATTTATGCACAAGCAGATATGGTCAAGTTTGGATATTCTACGGATGAGGACCTAAATGAAAGTTTGTACCTAACCGTTATTGCGGCTGGATTTGAACATGAAGAAGATGGTTTTGGTGGATATTTCGAAAAGACAGAAACGAACTTTTCAGGATTAGATGATTACATTGATCAAGAATTAACACCGGGAAACACCATTACTTTTGAAGGAGAAAGTGCTGGAAATCTACTGAATGAAGAGGCTCGATTCGCTTACATGGTGGAACAGTATGTTAATGGTGGTCCAAGCGAACGTGAATTTGAAGTGCCTACTTACCGCCGCAATGCCGCTAAATTAATCTCACTCGACAGCCTTCGCCGCGATGAATGGGTAGTAACAGATCTATACGAAAACTAGTTTGAACGAATTTGCTGAATAGCCTGGCGGATGATTTCTTCACTCGCAAAGGCTACTTCAAATTCTGAAATTTCAGAAACACCGCCCATTGAAATGCCTGGCCTGCGGTATTCCATCATTGAATTGCGAACCGTTCGCGCGCTCAAGTGAATCGCGTTGACCCCTATTTGCTTAAAAAAGGCACAGTTTTGAGGGTTGACCCCACTGCCTGCCATAATCTGAATCCGGCCATCCGCACGTTCGACCATCTCGGCCAATGCCTCTATTCCTTCCATCGCCTTATCTTTTTGGCCGGAACTAAGAATGCGCACAAATCCCACTTGGATTAATCCTTCCATGACTTCAAAAGGATCACGTGACACATCAATCGCCCGATGACATGTGAGCGCAATGCCGCCCACAATGCGTTTTATTTCCGCTAAAAATGCGACATCAAGATCACCATTGGGCAATAAAGCACCTACAACTAACCCATGTACCCCCGCAGCAACTAAATCCGAAGCTTCGGCAAGCATCGTTTGTTTCTCTGACGCATCATAACAAAAATCCCCACCCCTAGGCCGCAACATGGCATGTACCTCGATAGACGTATTCGCTAATACCTGTTTAACCAAACCCGTGGAAGGTGTCGTCCCTCCTTCGTAAGGCGAAGCACAAAGTTCAACCCGATTCGCACCCGCCCGATCAGCCGCCAAACAAGAAAAAAGAGAATAGGCACAAACTTCGACGTCAATTTCTTGATTATTTTTCATAAAAAGAGGCGAATAAACGCCGAAAATGAGACTTTTAGATATTTATTCAAAATTTAAAAAATAAATCTTTTATAAATATATTTTTATTTTACTTTTGCACACAGATCAATTTGAAATACTAAAATTACAAATCATATGTATTGGACACTAGAACTTGCCTCATATTTAGAAGATGCGCCTTGGCCAGCCTCTAAAGATGAATTAATTGACTTCGCAATCCGCACAGGATCACCTTTGGAAGTAGTTGAAAATTTACAAGAATTAGAAGATGACGGACAACCCTTCGAAAGCATCGAAGAAATTTGGCCAGATTATCCGACGAAAGACGACTTCTTTTTCAACGAAGACGAATATTAATTAAGAGGCGAAAGCCTCTTTTTTATTGGCCCTAATCTCCTCCGCCAAACGTTCGTTCCGTAAACCAATCCCCCAGCGACGGATTAAGACATCGTCCCAACAAGTCGCCATTTCATTTTTCTGTACGTATTCAAGCTCCCCAACTACATAAGGTAATTCCGGATGTAAACGGGTCAGGTCGCCGGCCAACAACTCAAACGCTTGTGAACCATACGTTGACCACAAATGCGACTGAATATCCGCAGGCAAACTTCCAGTCTCAGTAATAAAGCGTGGTTTTTCACGTTCGAGCCCCCCCATAAGCACATGATCCTGTGTTTGACAAGAACTCGCCGACTGGTGTAAAACTTCACGCTCCAACTCATCCAACGTGTCAGCTGCCATCACGCGATATGTTGTCCATTTTCCACCCATAATACTTACTAGTTTACTGCGACCGTCCACTTCAACTTCGTGATCGCGCACTAGCGACTTCGTATCAGTTGCTAAATCACTAGCTAATGCAGCTTGAAGCAATGGTCTTTGGCCCACAAACGTAGCACTCACATCAGATTTAAGCGCTTTTTTCTTAGAATATCGATTAAAATAATCCAGCAAATAATCTGTTTCGTCCGGCGAAATTTCAGGTGATTCAGATAAATCATCCGGGTCATCGGTGGTTCCCACTAACACATATTCGCGCCATGGAATAACAAAGATTACCCGACCATCATCCGTTTTAGGAATTAACAAGGCCGTCGCTCCTGGCCAGAAATCTGCCGACAAAACGATATGAGCCCCTCGACTCACTTTCATGCGTGGCATTAAATTTGGATTAGCTAAAGCACGCACATAATCTGTAAATGGTCCCGTCGCATTAATAACCGCTTTAACCGGAATTTGATACGTTTGACCTGATTTTACATCTGTCCAACAAACTTCTTCAATTTTTTCCGTGGTAGGTGATTGAACAAATGAGTTAAGTTCCGCATAATTTAACACACAAGCCCCTGCAGCCTCTGCTGCTTGTAAAATTGCCAACGCATAGCGAGCATCGTCAAATTGCCCATCAAAATACATAACACCGCCACGGACATGATGCATTTCCAAATTAGGACATAAGGACCGCATCCGCGATGGACTTAACCCGCTACTTGGCTCTAAATTCGTTTTTCCAGCAATTTGATCATATACCCACATGCCAATGCGGTAATAAATACGATCAAACCAAGTATAACATGGAGTTAATAAAGCCAAGGGATGCGCCAAAAATGGTGCGTTTTGCAATAATACCTTGCGCTCATGCAACGCTTTATACACCATTTTCAACTGCTGCCAATCTAATTTCTTTACCGCTTGCTCTAGATATCGTACACCACCATGCACAAGTTTTGTTGACTTAGACGAAGTTTGTGCAGCAAAATCCCCCTTTTCGAGCAATAAAACGCGGTATCCACGTAGTGTTGCATCCAATGCAACCCCTGCTCCAGTTGCGCCTCCTCCGATGACACACAAGTCAAACGGTGCTTCTAGTTTCTTGAATTGATCTGGGCGGTTGAATGCCATAGGATATATTTTAACTTCTAAACAAATGATTTACCCACATTTACTCACAATTTGGAAAATAAAAAGCAAAAGATTCCGCTAATATTGATATTAATGGCAGAGATTTTATAATTTTGCAGTCCTTTAAAAAGAATTTATTAGTCGTATGGCAAAGAAAGAAAAAAACGAATCGATTGAAATTATTGAAAGCCCAGAAGCACTTCAGCAAGAGTTAACGAAGGTGACTGGTTTTTTTGAAAATAATAAATCCTCAGCAATCCTAGCTGTTATCGTAGTTATCGCTGCAATTGTAGGTTATTTCGGATTTAGCTGGTATCAAACCAACCAATCAACTGAAGGAGAAAAAAAATTATACAAAGCGGTTTACGCATTTGAGGCTGATTCATTAGCTACGGCAGCAAAAGATTTGGCTAAAGTTTCAGATGAGTTTGGTGGAAATGCGCAAAATTTGGCAGATTTATACCTAGGTATTACGTTGATTAAGCAAGGAAAATACGATCAAGCCATTGAGAAATTAAAGAATTTTAAAAGTAGCGATTTGTTAGTTCAAGCACGTGCTCTATCGCTTGTTGGCGATGCCTACTCAGAGAAAAAATCATATGCTGATGCCATCGAGTTTTATCAGAAAGCGGCAGAATATAAGCCAAATAAATTTTTCTCCCCGGGTTATTTATTAAAATTAGCCAATGCACAAGAGGCTAATAAACAACCTAAAGAAGCATTAGCGACCTATACAGAAATCACGGAAAAATATCCGCAGTCCGCTGAATCGGTCCCTGCAAAGAAATACAAAGCGCTCCTAGAAAGCTCTATCTCCGAATAAAAACATATTAAATAATGAAATGAAGGGATAAGAGCAAACGCTTTTATCCTTTATTTTTTTAAGCCCAACCCATGTCTTCAGCGCTAAAAAACTTGAGCGATTTTTCAACTGCCAATCTTCCGGATGTCAGCCAAAAACGATTCGCCATCATTGTTTCCGAATGGAACACCGAGGTCACAGGCGCACTCTACACAGGAGCCTATGAAACCTTGGTCAACTATGGCGTTCACGAGAATCACATCGTTAGCGCGCAAGTACCAGGCAGTTTTGAACTTAGCCTAGGTGCACAGAAATTCGCACAACGCGAAGATATTGACGCGGTGATCTGTTTAGGCTGTGTAATTCAGGGAGAGACACGTCATTTTGATTTTATTTGCCAAGCAGTAGCAGATGGCGTGACCAATGTTAGCTTGAAATACAATAAACCCGTTATTTTTGGCGTATTGACGCCCAATACCCAGGAGCAAGCCATGGATCGCGCAGGTGGAAAACATGGGAATAAAGGAGATGAGGCGGCCATTACCGCCATTAAAATGTTAGCCCTAAACTAAAAATATACGATAATGCAAGTTTGGAAATTTGGAGGTACATCCGTAGGGAAACCAGAAAGAATGCAATCAATTCGTCAACTGATCACAGCGGACGGGAAGCCGAAAATCGTGGTTTTATCTGCTCTATCGGGATCTACGAATGCATTACTATCCATTTCAGAATCTTTAATCGCTCAAAATCAAGCGGAGGCAAAGGCTAAAACAAGTGAATTGCGCGCCCACTATGATGCGTTTATACACCAACTTTACCAAAGCCCGGCAGGCTTAGGCAAAGCTCAAGTCATCATTGAAAAAGAATTTTCATTCATTGGTAGTCTGATCGCAACGGTTCCCTTTACGGTTAAACAAGAGAAAGAGATGGTGGCGTTGGGTGAATTGTTGTCAACGCAAATTTTTGAGGCTTTCTTGCAAGAAGAGGGTGTAAAATCGGTTCTATTGCCAGCCTTAGATTTCATGGTCATTGATGCTGACAATGAGCCCATCATGGCTGAAATCGAAAAGAAATTAGCCGCTACACTAGCACCTGTTCAAGATAAACAAATCTTTATCACGCAAGGTTTTATTTGCCGAAACCCAGCTGGAGAGGTAGACAACCTAAAGCGTGGAGGGTCAGATTATACCGCATCATTAATCGGTGGGGCCATACAAGCAGAAGAAATTCAAATCTGGACGGATATCGATGGCATGCACAACAACGATCCACGCATCGTAAAAAACACATTCCCGATTCGGGAATTATCGTTCGCTGAAGCGGCTGAACTTGCGTACTTCGGTGCGAAAATTTTACACCCAAGCACCATCACACCAGCGAAAATAAAAGGGGTTCCCGTTCGGTTAAAAAACACAATGGAACCAAGCGCTTTTGGTACATTAATTTCAGAAAAGTCGACAGACATTGAAATAAAAGCCATCGCCGCCAAAGACAACATTACCGCTATCTACATTCACTCAACACGGATGTTGAATGCCTACGGATTTCTAAAACGTGTTTTTGAGATTTTTGAAAAATACAAGACGCCAGTTGACATGATCACCACGTCTGAAGTTTCCGTATCTGTCACCATCGACCAAACCGCTAACCTAGACGCAATTATGCGCGAATTACGCGAATTTGCTGAGTTGGAAGATCCGGATAATGAACAAGTGATTATTTGTATTGTGGGTAATTTCTGGGCCGACAAGGAAGGTATCGCCATTAAAGTATTGGATGCAATAAAAAATATCCCGATTCGCATGATTTCATATGGGGCATCTGAGCATAACATCTCACTTCTTGTAGATGCCAAACATAAAAATGATGCCTTAAACGCATTAAATGAAGGACTTTTCTAAACGAACACCATGCTAACGATTCCATTTATCCGGACAAACACGGACCTTACGATTGCTGGTTTAACGAAAAAGCATGTAAAAGATGCTGGAAAAATCGTGGCTCAGCTTATGGCAATGGATGATAAGCGGAAAGCTTTGCTCCAACAAGCCGAACATGCGCTGGAAAAATCCAATGCAGCTGCCAAAGAAATTGGTGCGCTCATGCAATCAGGTCAAAAAGAATTAGCTGAAGGAAAACGCGCTGAAACAGCTGCGCTGAAAAGTGAAATCAAAGCTATGGAGGAGGCCGCGCGAATAGCGGAAAAGGAATTAACCGACTTATTAGTTACCCTTCCAAACCTTCCACACAGCTCTGTCCCAGAAGGAAAATCGGCAGAAGACAACGAGGTCCTTTTAAACTGGGGAACTATCCCTACCCTTCACGCAGCCGCTAAGCCGCATTGGGACCTGATTAAGGACTATGACATCATCGATTTTGACCTAGGAAATAAAATTACAGGTGCCGGGTTTCCTGTTTACAAAGGAAAAGGAGCCCGTTTACAGCGTGCACTAATTAATTTCTTTTTAGACGAAGCCATTAAAGTAGGCTATTACGAAATCCAACCGCCCCTCTTGATTAATGAAGATTCGGGTTTTGGCACGGGGCAATTGCCTGATAAAGAAGGCCAAATGTATGTGACCCAAGCAGAAGGTTTGTATTTAATCCCAACAGCCGAAGTTCCCATTACGAATCTTTACCGCGATGTGATTGTTAATGAAAAAGAATTACCAATTAAAAATGTAGGCCATACACCTTGTTTCCGCCGCGAGGCAGGATCTTGGGGAGCACACGTGCGAGGTTTAAACCGCCTACATCAATTCGATAAGATTGAAATTGTACAGATTCAAAAGCCAGAAAATTCATACGCGGCTTTGGAGGAAATGTCTTTGCACGTACAAAGTATCTTACAGAAATTAGAATTACCGTACCGCGTATTACGCCTTTGTGGTGGCGATATGGGCTTCACGTCTGCCCTTACCTATGACATGGAAGTTTGGTCAGCCGCACAAGGTCGCTGGTTAGAAGTAAGCTCAGTTTCAAACTTTGAAACGTATCAAGCAAACCGCTTGAAACTACGGACGAAAATAGACGGAAAATCAATCTTATGCCATACACTAAATGGCTCTGCATTGGCATTGCCACGTATCGTAGCCGCAATTTTAGAAAATAATCAGACACCAGAAGGAATCAAAATACCAGCGGTTTTAGTTCCGTATACAGGCTATACGCACATTAACTAATTCCTTCAATACTCAATCGAAAACCCTCGCCGTGCAAATTCACTAGTTGTACGCGAGGGTCTTCTTTTAGCATTTTGCGCAATTTGGTCATGTACACATCCATGCTCCGCGCATTAAAATACGTATCATCTCCCCAAATTAATTTCAATGCATACGACCTACTGACCGGTCGGCCTAAATTCTCACACAACAATTTCATCAAATCATTTTCCTTAGGGGTAAACTTTTGCTCAATCCCAGCACGAATCAATTTCATTTTTTGCGGCCAATAAACAAATTCACCTAAGCTAATATCTGCAGCCAAACTTGGAATTACCTTATCTGTTTTCGTTCTTCTCAGTACCGCCTCCATCCGTGCCACAAGGACATCCATAGAAAATGGTTTGGTTAAATAGTCATCAGCACCCACTTTAAAGCCATGAAGCGTATCTTCTTCCATCGCTTTAGCGGTCAAAAAAATAATCGGGACTTCGAGGTGTGTGGCGCGAATGTCTTTGGCTAATGAAAAACCGTCTTTTTTAGGCATCATCACATCCAAAACACACAAATCGAATGAGCCTTTGACAAAATAATCCAAAGCTTCGTCTCCGTTTTGAGCCCACGTTACCCCGTAACCCTTCTTTTTCAAGAATTCGGCCAACAATAATCCCAGGTTGGGATCATCTTCTGCCAATAAAATTTCAGTTGTTTGTGCCATTTGGTATTGTTATTTCAAACGTACTACCTACGCCTAATTTGCTGCTCACTTGCACGCTACCTCCATGCGCTTCGACAATCTTTTTAACATAACTAAGTCCCAAACCGAAACCCTTTACATTGTGCACATTACCGGTAGGCACCCGATAAAATGGCTCAAAAACAGCCGAAAGTGCCTCTTTTTGGATACCCATCCCTTGATCGCGTACTTGAATATGCAAACCTTGGCTATCAGATTGGGTCTGAATGTCAACCTGTGGCGCTTCTGGACTGTATTTAATGGCATTGTCCAATAAGTTATTTAGCACGTTGCTAAGGTGTACCTCATCCACCATAACCTGGCTTTGCTGCGCATCTAAATGTAAAATCAATGATCCTTGATGTGTCTGAAGCAGCGGTGCATTCATGTCAGCCACTTGCTGAATTAACGCGTGCATATCCACCAACTTTTTCTTTAGAACGATTTCCTCGCGTTCCATTTGAGCCGTTTGCAATACGCGTTCGACTTGTTGGCCTAACCGAATATTCTCATCCTTTATGATCCCTAAATACCTTAAAATTGATTCACTTTTCGCGGCTTGCGGTTCCTCTTGAATCAATTGTGTAGCCAATGAAATCGTTGAAATAGGCGTCTTGAATTCATGCGTCATGTTGTTGATGAAATCATTTTTGATTTCAGCCAATTTCTTTTGCTTGATAATTGTCATCATCGCAATGTAAAAACACCCAATCATGATGAGAAGCAAGACTCCAGAACCGAGTAAATTCAAGCCCATGGTTTGCCAAATAAATCCATTGGTATCCGCAAAATTGATATGTAAAAATTGACCTGAGGCATGTAAATCATTCGGAAATAACGCGGCGGCAAATTGTGTCTTTTGCTTTTTTATACTTGCATTGGAGGCATAAATCCAGTCGGTGGACTTTTTAGGAGTAGCTGGCCCAATGCCAAAATCATAATTTAATTGAATGTTCTTAGTCGCCAGTTCTTTGCGTACCAGGCTATCGATAAACCGCGGCTCAACGCGCTCGGTTATTGGTCGTTCTTTAAATAGATAATCCGCGAAAACTTCTTTGGCTAAAGCGGTTTTTTGAATCACCTTGTCCACATCTTTTTTAGCGAATGAATCAACTGGAGATTTAGTCTTTTTCGGAGTTCGTGAATCCACAGAAACAAGCATTTTTCTGTTTTTAAATCTCCTTTTTATGTTATTCAAGCGCTTCTGAAGTCTAGGGGCAAAGAGTTCGGAAAGTTGTTGATCCTCTTGCATGCGCCTTTGGATTTCCATTTCGGGATCAACATCCACACGATATTCCTCCGTTATCTCTGCAATTTGGCCGTTGGGTAATAAAAATGACTTTCGAACATACATGATATCGGAACGAACCTCATTATGAATCGAGCCTCTTAGGCCACGCGTGATTCCTTCGGGCCCAACAAACGCTACTTCGGGATGTATATCTTCAGTTAAAGCTTCCTGCTTAGGCTTGATGACGGGTTTAGGTTTAGCGGCTAATTTGGCAGAAAGTTCTTTCAATTTCTGCTGTTGGCTTTCAAACGTTTTATGCCGCTGGGCGAGCATGACTAATTCTTGTTTTTCCAACTTCCGTACAACTTGTGCCAAACCGTCTTGCACATCGGATGCAAATTGTTCTTTTTTTGTTTCGACCATAAACCCAAGCCAATAGGCTTGAAAAGCAATCAAGCCCACTAAAGCGAGGGTCATGAAGCCGATAATCCACCTGATTTTTGATTGGGTCATGGGTAATAAAAATTACAAAGTACAAATTTATCAAAATGCACCGAGCAAAAAAGTGGCCTTAACACATCTTAACAATCAACATTGCGCGGCATTTTGTAAGTTTGCTACGCATTAAAAAACAAACACATGAAATACTTATTCATTACTGCGTTAGCCGCGTGTATTTCCACTGCCGCTTTTGCACAAGAAAAAAAAGAAGCCACGGTTAAAATCGTTATCAACGAAAATGGCAAAGAACGTGTCATTGAGAAAAAATTTAGCGACTTAGATCAAGCTGATGC
>CAMCXW010000027.1 GCA_945883625.1 Spirosoma fluviale | reverse complement strand
CAAATGTGGTTGATTAAATAAGGTTTAGGTTTTTCAAACGTTGATTAAGGGTTTTTAATAAGTGGCGGGACTTTGTTCCGCCACTTTTTTTAAGACGGTTTAGGTAATTGAAATATTATCTACTTATTAACTAAGTGTTAAATCCTGGTAAGTGACTTCAAATTAAGATATGGCTAACTTACTTTTACCTAATTGTTAATAGAATCATGAAATCTCAACGTATTTTATTTTTGACAGGTTCTATGAATCAAACAACCCAAATGCAGCAAATTGCTTCGCATTTGACTGAATTTGATTGTTTGTTTAGCCAGTACTTTTCAGATAATCCAATTATCTCCTATGCAATTAAGAAAGGGATATTAGATAATACAGTGATGGGTTTGCCCTTACGAAATAAAGCTGAGGAGTATATGAAATCCCAAGGAATGCGTTTGGATTATCAAGCACTTAAAAACTCCTATGATTTGATTGTTTTTTGCTCAGATTTATTATTCCCTAGCAAGTTTAAGGGAATAAAAACTATTTGGGTACAAGAAGGAATGATTGATCCATTTACGAATATTAGTAAGTTGATAAAACGATTAAAGCTACCTAGGTATTTAAGTATAGGAACTTCGTTAAATGGTACTTCTAACTTATGTGATATCTATTGTGCTGCCTCCACGGGTTATCGCGATTATATTATTCAGCATGGTACGGATGCCTCCAAAGTTGTCGTCACGGGGATTCCTAATTATGATAATCTAGAGCAATTTCGGCAAAATGATTTCCCATACCAAGACTATGTGATGGTTGCGACCTCTGACATGCGCGAAACCTATCGAAATGAGGATCGTTTGGCATTTTTACAATCGTGTGTTGACATCGCAGCAGGCAGACGATTACTGATCAAGTTGCATCCGAATGAACAAATATCGCGTGCCGTTCGTGAGATCAAATCGGTTTGTCCGGATGATACTTTAATTTATTCTGATGGCGTAACGAATGAAATGATTGCCAACTGTTCGGAATTAATTACACAGTATTCAACGGTGGTTTATGCGGGCATTGCATTAGGAAAACCGGTACACTCGTATTTTGATATAGAGGAGTTGAAATCTTTACTTCCAATTCAAAATGGGGGAAATTCAGCCGAACACATTGCGACCATTTGCCGGGATTATTTGTTGCATACAGGCCCCAAAGAAATGTTTATAAATCGGTTGAGTCTTTATGCCAATTTCGAATCGAATTATGCAAACTGATTTATCCATATTTGTTCAAGCACGCATGAGTTCTACTCGGCTGCCTGGCAAGGTATTGAAATGGGTTCAAGATAAGCCCATTCTTTTTCATCAACTTGAACGGATCAAGCAAAGCAAATGGCAATTTAATCTGGTGGTTATTACATCTGATCAACCTGAGGATGATGTCCTAACTGAGATTTGTGAGCTTGAGGGGTACACGGTTTTTCGCGGTTCACTAACGGATTTATTAGATAGGCATTATCAGGCCGCCAAACATTTTAATGCGAAGCACATTGTTAAAATACCGTCAGATTGCCCGTTGATTGATCCTGCTGTCATTGACCGTGTTATCGGATATTACATCAAAAATCAAGCTCAATTTGATTATGTAAGCAATTTGCATCCACAATCATATCCGGATGGGAACGACGTAGAAGTGATGTCTTTCTGTGCCTTAGAAACAGCTTGGAAGGAAGCAAAAAAGCCGTTAGAAAGAGAACATACAACCCCCTATTTTTGGGAGAATCTTGACCAATTTCGTATTGGAAATGTGTTATGGGAAACGGGGCTAAACTACGAAATGAGTCATCGCTTTACCTTAGATTATCCAGAAGATTTAACATTTATCGAAGCTGTTTACAACCGACTATACCCACTTAATCCTCATTTTAATTTACGGGATATATTGGATTTACTCACTTTTGAACCTTCAATTTTACGAATTAATCGCTCCTTAGCGGGAGTAAATTGGTATCGTAATCACCTAGCGGAGTTGAAAACAATTACTCCCGAACAAACCAAGCAAGTATTATGAACCAAGACTCGCAAACTGAATTACAAGCATTTGCTTTAAAAGTCCGTGAACGCATTATTCCGATGGCTACGGAGGGAGGATGTTTTTTAGGTGCTTCACTTTCAGCAGTGGATGTGTTGACCTACTTGTACACATCTTTTTTAAATATTGATAAATCGAATTTAACTGATCCGAAAAGGGATTATCTTTTTCTTTCCAAAGGCCATGATGTCCCGGCGCTTTACGGCATTTTTGCTGAGTTAGGCTGGATAGAATCTGATAGACTCGCAAATCATCTATCTACCACCGATCATATTTATTGGCATCCGAACCGTCAAATTCCTGGTGTCGAATTTCATTCAGGGTCCTTGGGGCAGTTGCCTGCAGTTTCCATTGGCGTTGCGATGGATATGAAAATTTCCAAGACCGCTAATCGCGTGGTTTGCGTCATGGGCGATGGTGAATTAAACGAAGGTTCTTGTTGGGAAGCTTTTTTGGTAGCGAACGCACATAAGCTAACTAATTTGATTTTTGTGATTGATCGGAATCAATTTCAGGCCAACATGGCTACGGAGGATTTAATTCCGTTGGAACCTTTGGTTGATAAATTTAAAGCTTTTGGAATGCAAACGCAGCGGGTGAATGGGCATGATTTCACCCAACTTGAACAGGCATTTGAAATGACAAATACGGTTCCAGGACCTCATGTCATAATTTGCGATACCGTTCGCGGGAAAGGTTTACCTTCTATCGAAGCGCGTTCAGATCGCTGGTTCTGTAATTTCTCATCGGCAGAAATTCAATCATTAATGGATGAATTACATCAAATTAGTCAAGCGACATTAACGGCGGAGACGCTTGTAGTAAGATAATAGTTATGATAACATACGAAGAATTATTAAAAGAGACTGCCCTTGCGGATGAACGCTTTGTCGTCATGACAGCTGAAAACCGCGCGTTGGTTCGCAATCTACCACAAGCCCTAGGCGATCGTTTTATCGATACTGGTATTACCGAACAAACGATGTTAGGTGCTGCCGCGGGTTTGGCATTACGCGGAAGAATCCCGGTCGTTCATGCGCTGTCGGCATTCTTAACTATGCGTGCATTTGAATTCACACGTACATCCGTAGGCATCGCAAATCTGCCTGTTAAAATGAGCAGTTTCATTCCCGGTGTTTTGTCTGATGGTAACGGTCCTACTCATCAAGCTATCGAGGATGTTTCCATCATGCGCGGCATTCCGGGTATGGAAGTTTTTGCACCAGCGGATGCGGAAGATTTGGTTCAAATGTTACCGAGTATTTGGGCAAGCCCTCATCCAAGTTATGTGCGAATTTCTACACTTCCCGCCGTTTACAAACACGCACCTTACGAAGCGGGTAAAGCCGAAGTTATTTCAAAGGGAAAAGATTTAACCATCTTAACGTATGGGTTTATGTTTGAACAATGCTTTCATGCCAAAGCACTATTGGAAGCGGAAGGATTGGAAGTAGGCTTGATTAATATGCGAAGCCTTAAGCCTTTGGATGAGCAGGCGATACGCGACTTGATTGGAAATACGAATCAGTTAATCACGATTGAAGATCACTTTATTACAGGTGGTTTATTCAGTATTGTAGCTGAATTTTTAGTGCGGGCAGGCTTACAAATTCCTGTTTCACCGATTGGCTTTGACGCTAAATGGTTTAAGCCAGGTAGACTCAACGAAGTATTAGCGTATGAAAAATTAGATCCGGCAGGATTGGTTGAACAAATAAAATCCTTGTAATTAAACTAGAGAATCCATGGCAAATCATGTTGAATTTAATACCCAATTACCTCAGATTGAAAAGTCCCAGGCTTTGTACCAACGAGGTTTGCAGGTACAGCACCCGATCACGCAAACGTTGGCGAAAGGCCCTGGCCAATTCTCAAAAGGAGTAGCGCCCGTCTACCTGAAAAAAGGGAAAGGTGCACGTGTTTGGGATGTGGATGGAAATGAGTACATCGATTTTAACATGGGCATTGGACCCTTGTCTTTGGGTTATTGTATCCCAGAAATTGACAACGCAATTCAAGAGCAATTAAAAGATGGCATTACGTTTTCATTAATGCATCCATTGGAAGTAGAACTAGCCGAGAAAATCAAACAAATAATTCCTAATGCGGAGGCTGTGAAATTCAGCAAAACGGGAGCAGATGTCACCTCTGCGGCAGTTCGTGTCGCGCGCGCATTTACAGGCCGAGATAAAGTATTTTGCTGCGGATATCACGGGTGGCATGATTGGTACATCGGTATCACATCAAGAGGTAAAGGGATCCCAGAAGCATTGAAAAACTTGAGCTTTACGTTTGCATTTAATGACATCGAATCAATCAAAAATGCGCTTGACGAAACGGTTGCTTGCGTCATTTTGGAGCCATTTATTTTTGAAAAACCACAAGAAGGATTCTTGCAAGAATTGGCTGAAATTTGTCAAGCGAACGGGACTTTATTAATCTTCGATGAGATGTGGTCGGGGTTTCGAATTGCTATGGGTGGAGCTCAAGAATATTTTGGTGTAAAGCCAGATTTGGCAACGTATTCGAAAGCGTGTGCGAATGGAATGCCATTAGCGATTTTGACAGGGCGAACGGATGTTATGTCTTTATTTGACAACGAAGTTTTCTCTTTTACGACTTTTGGTGGTGAAGCACTTTCGTTAGCCGCTTCCATGGCAACGATTGAATTTATGGAAACACATCAAGTTCCAGAAGTCTTGGCGATCAAAGGTGCTTTTATGCAAGATTCTTATAACCAGTTAGCCAAAGATTTAGGAATGCATCACATCACGTCTTGTGTTGGTTATCCTTGTCGGAGCATGCTCACCTATCAAGCACCTGGTCAAGATGCTTTGATATTGAAAACATTTATGCAACAGGAGCTTTTGCAAAAAGGAATTTTGTGGGGCGGTTTTCACAACATGTGTTACAGTCATACGCAGGAGGACATGGAATATACGTTGAGCGCATATGCTGAAATTTTACCGCGGTTGAAAGAGGCAATCGAAGCGGACAATGTTCAGATTTTGTTGAAAGGGGAGGTATTGGAAGCAGTATTTCGTAAAGTAACGGATCATAATATTAAGCCAAGAATCTAATGGAGCTTTTTGATTTAACGGGTAAGATTGCTTTGGTAACTGGCGCATTAGGCCTCATTGGAAAGGCACATTGTGTGGCGCTTCGTGATGCGGGAGCACGCGTCATTGTTGCGGATTTGAACGCCCAAGCTTGTGCTGAATATGCGGCTTTTCTTAGCCATGATGCAATCGCTTTGGCGATGGATATCCGCAGTGAACCATCCGTAGAATCTGCCGCCGCTAAAATCCAAAGTAGCTTGGGTCGCATCGATATTTTAGTAAATAATGCTGCGATCAATGACCATTTCCAGGAGTCGGCAGATGTACTAGCCATGTCATCTTTTGAAAATTACCCGGTTGAATTATTTCAAAAATCTTGGGAGGTGAATGTGATGGGGTTATTTTTGGTATCCCAAAAATTCGGCAAATTGATGCTTGCTTCTGGAGGCAGCATCATTAATATTGCGTCGACGTACGGGATGGTAGGTCCAGATCAGCAGCTATATCGGAATGAAGCTGGGGAGCAATTGTTTTTTAAGACCCCTGCATATCCAACGACAAAAGGGGCGGTGATTAATTTTACACGCTATTTGGCTGCGTATTGGGGAGATAAAGGAATTCGCGTAAATACGCTTTCGCCGGGTGGCGTGGAGAATGGGCAGGCGGATTTTTTCCAACAACAATATGCAAAAAAAACGCCTTTGGGGAGGATGGCGAAAATAACGGATTATGCGGGTGCTTTGGTGTTTTTGGCGAGTGATGCTTCCGCTTATATGACGGGAGCGAATTTGGTTGTGGATGGAGGATTTACAAGTATATAACTGATGAATATGCAAGAGCGATTAGCTGCGATTAAATTGGTATTGACCGATTGCGATGGGGTTTTGACTGATGGGGGTGTTTACTACGGAGAAACAGGGGAGGTTTTAAAAAAATTCAATATTCGGGATGGAATGGGTGTGGAGCGTTTGCGAAAGTTTGCTCAAGTTCCTACTGGTATAATAACAGGGGAAATGTCTCCATCTGTGAAACAGCGTGCCTCGAAATTGGCGATCACGGAATTGCATTTAGGCATTAAGGATAAAGAACGTGTTTTGGCGGAAATTATTGAACGCTTACAAATAAAGCCAAATGAAATTGCTTATATCGGAGATGATGTGAATGACCTAGTTGTTCGTCCGTTTGTGGGCGTATTTTTTTGCCCATCTGACGCGTTAGCCCAAGTGAAAAAACAAGCTGATGTGGTCTTGTCTTTACCTGGTGGTGCGGGCTGTTTTCGCGAAATGGCGGAAATGATTTTAGAAGCGAAAGGGATTAACTAGCGGAATATTGCTTCATGCCAATAATACCGATGACAATCAGTGCCATGAAAACTAACTCTGGGTAGTTAGTAGGTATTTTGAAATAGTACACATCACAAATTTTTATTAATACTAAAGAAACCGCTGTCCAAATTGCGATGGCCGTTGCCGTGGGAATTTCCTTTAGCGCTTCAGATAGGCAATAAATATTGGCCCCTCCGAATAATACATAGGCTATAAATGGAAGGCTGGCTTTGCCTAAATTTTCTTGCAAACTCCACGCGGTTTTCAAGTCTGAAAAACTCAAAAATTTTAAGGCGTATGTCCAGCCTGTTTCAAAGATTGCCGCAGCATATAGAAATACCCAAGCTTTAGTCATCATTTTTTATTTTTTCTTTGGCTTGAAAAGTCCATCTGTAAAAGGCGTATAGGTGTTGGGCAAAATAATTTTTAGGAAACTCATAGTACAATCCCCAATGAATTGGCTTCTTTGAAGTTTCGTATAAAGTTCCAAAAATCGTATCCCAAATACTAAATTTCGTTGCAAAATTCGCGTGAAAAACATCTTGATGATCCGCATGATGCCATAAATGGTATTCAGGGCCGTTCAGAATATATTTAAGTTTTCCAAAACTGAAATTGATATTCGCATGAATCAACATCCCCCAAAGCCCATCGATTAACCCCTTTATAGGAATAACTACAGGGTCAGCCCCCAAAATAATAATTGGTAAAAATTCAACCGTTTGATTGATAATAATTTCGACAGTATGTGATCGCATGCCTGCTATCCAGTCTACTTGTTCATTTGAATGATGCGCCTCATGGGTACGCCATAAAAACTTGTTGGCATGCTGCCACCGATGAAACCAATAGATATAGAAGTCATGCGTAATTAAAAAGAATAATACTTGCAGTAATACTGGCCAAGTGGAAATTTGAGGCAATCCGTCCCAAGTCATTCTACCTTGCATGGGTAAAATGATGTAGTCAAAAATGACAATTTTTAATAGGAAGCTTTGGATAATTGTATAGCCTATTACGTCTGTCCAAAAACCATCTCTAAAAAAAGGAATTCCCCTACGGTAGGGGAATTTCCTTTCCAAGTAAATAAGTGTGATAGTTCCCGCTACGAGTAAAAGCGAACAAATTTGTGTTACGCTAAACGTCATATGGATTACAGTGTATCGACTAAGCGATTTTCGGTGATGTTAACGCGAAGTTTTTTCATTGGTCCGATTTCACTTTCGTAAACAACTTTAACGCCATCACCTAGTGCTAATTCAGTATCACGGATGTCTTTGACTAAACGCACAAATCCTTGTGGTTCTACCGACGCTGCATGATCAGATCCCCACATCGCACGATCAAGTGTAAAGTGACGTTCTACAAACTGTGCACCTATAGCCACGGCAGAAACGGTCGTACTCAAGCCTGTTTCATGACCAGAATAACCTATGATGTAATCAGGATACATGTGTTGTAAGGTATGAATCATGCGCAGATTTAATTCTTCGGGTTTACAAGGATAGGCTGAAGTCGCATGAGCAATCATTAATGGATAATCTCCATATTCGCGAATTAATTCAACGGCAAAAGTGATTTCATCTATACGTGACATACCCGTTGAAATCATGATTGGGCGACCTGTTGCACAAATTTTACGAATAAGCGAGTCATCTGTTAAAGATGCGGAAGCTAATTTGTACATAACAGGTTCAAATTGTTCCATGAAATCGACAGATGGTTCATCCCAAGCAGATGCAAACCAATCAATCCCTTTTGATTTGCAGTAATTGTCAATTTCGGAATATTCTAAAATACCAAATTCTGTTTTTCTTTTATAATCTATGTAGGTCATTTTCCCCCATGGAGTTTCACGAATAATTTCCCATTGATCTTTTGGCACACAAATTTCAGGGGTACGTTTTTGAAATTTCACGGCATCTACTTTTGCTTCAACAGCCGCATCAATTAATTGTTTTGTAGTTTCCAAGGATCCATTGTGGTTGATACCGATTTCTGCTATCACATAACATGGTTTTCCAAAACCGAGTTGTTTTCCGGAATTTAGGGTTATTGTTTTCATAAACGATGTTGATTAAGATTGATAATTTATATATGTGTTTGTAAAATGTCCGTTGGGGTATAAATCAATAACGGCATATCCCGGTTGGGTTTGTTGGTAATTCCCAGCCCACCAGGCGCCACTGACTGCACCATTGCAACAGTAGGTTATGCCGTTGTATTCAACACGATCAAGTAAATGAATATGACCGCTTACTGCCAGTTTTACATTGGGGTATTTTAGAAATAAGTCTTTTAATTGACTCGCATCTTCATGCATCCACCGACCAGGAATATTCCATTGATTTTTTTCAAAACGATTTCCATCAAAAAATATACATGCAGCCAAAATAGGAATATGCGATACGATCATGATTGGCTTAAGAGTAGAAATGGAATCCAGCTCCTTTTCTAGCCAATCCATTTGTTCTTCATCTAATTTTCCTGTATACCATTTTCCTTTATTATTCGGGCTAATGCTGTCGAGGCTTATCAAATGCCATAACCCAAGATCTTTGGAAAAGTAGCTTTTAGGTTCTTTTAACTCATCTAGCGCCCACTTCTTACCATCTAAAATTGCCTGGGGGGATTCGTTTTTAACCCAAATATCATGATTGCCTAACGATTGAATTATAGGCGTTGATAGTTCTTTACTTACAACTTCATTCCAAAGCTTCCATTGTTTTTCAGCTACAGAGCGTCCGCCGCGATGGGCATCCATAATGGCGTCTCCGCTATTAAATATTAAATCAGGTTTTACAGGCAAATTTTGGATATGTTCCAAACATTTTGAAAATCCCTTGGCTGCACCAATCAACGGCATGATATGCACATCAGTGATGTGAGCAATGCGAAAGGGTTTTTGAGGGGTTGTTGATTTGGCTTGACCCAGTTGAGGTAAGCTTAATGCTCCTGCTAAAAAGCTAAATTGATGTAATAAAGTTCTTCTATTCATTAAAGAACTGTTTAAGTTCTTAGTGCAATGCAAAAGTCGGCAATTTGCATTATTGGGGTATTTCTTGAATTTTATGGATTTGTTATAATTAAAGACTAGTGAGTAATAATTTGGTCATATTGAGGGCAGGATCTGCTAAAATGAGGCATTTAACAATTCCTTAATGCCAAAGTGTAAAGATTATTATATTTTTGTTTTTAATTTTTAGAATTACCTTCATCGAAAGCATATGTTTGGATTAGATCCCACCCTTTTATTTTTGCTATTTTTCTGCTTGTTAGCGGCATGTGCATTCGAATTTGTAAACGGTTTTCATGATACAGCCAATGCGGTAGCAACTGTTATTTACACGCATTCCTTAAAGCCGTCGCAAGCCGTTGTTTGGTCAGGTTTTATGAACTTCTTGGGACTTTTAACGGGGGGTGTTGGTGTCACCATGAGTATTATTGGGCTCCTCCCCACCGAACTGCTCATTGATTCCAATGTGTATCATTCCATGGCGATGGCACTCGCGCTTTTATTCTCCGCCATTTTATGGAATCTAGGTACCTGGTATTTAGGTATTCCAGCGTCTAGTTCACATACGTTAATCGGGTCTATTATTGGTATTGGGGTAGGGCATGCCTTGTTGCCCGAAAATTCGAATAAAGGTATTTCGGCCATCAACTGGGATAAGGCTATTGAGATTGGTCAGGCGTTGCTATTATCTCCAATTTTTGGTTTTGCTTTAGCCATTATCCTGATGTACATTTTGAAAAAAACGGTTAAAAATAAGGATATATTCAAAGAGCCTAAAAAAGACACACCGCCACCGATGTGGATTCGCGCTATTTTAGTTGCTACATGTACCTTGGTTTCTTTTTTCCATGGACGGAATGATGGCCAAAAAGGGATTGGTTTAGTCATGGTTATTTTGATTGCTTTTTTACCCGGGTATTTTGCGGTGAATACAAATTTGAATATTCCTGAAGTGAAAGCTAGCTTAGTTCAGGTTCAGCAAATTGTGGCTAAAATTGATACGCTTCCCTTGTCAGAAAAGGAAGTTGAGAGTTACCATAAAGTGCTCCAATCGAGTGCTGAATTGAAACTTATATTAGCGGATGGCTTGACGGCAGCTAATATGACGACTGCACAAAAATTTGATATCCGTAAAGCAGCTTTGACCATCAATAAAAATTCGAAGAAGTTGATTGAAAGTGAATCTGTTGCGCTATCTCCCTCTGATTTGAATGCTTTCCAAAAAGCGACTGCCGGTAAAAAAGCTCCTTTCTTTAGCTTCGGTTCTAGCTCATCAAGTGGAATGGCTGGCGTTACCGATTTCGCTCCCGCTTGGGTGATGTGGATTGTTGCGTTATCACTTGGTCTTGGCACGATGGTTGGCTGGAAACGAATTGTAGTGACTATCGGAGAAAAGATTGGTAAAAACCATTTGACATATGCCCAAGGAGCTTCTGCTGAATTAATCGCATCCTTAACTATTGGTTTAGCGACGGCCTATAAATGGCCAGTAAGTACAACACACGTATTATCATCAGGTATCGCAGGTACGATGGTTGCCAATCGCGGCATTAAGAATTTGCAAGGAGGTACGGTTAAAAATATTGTGATGGCTTGGATCTTAACGCTTCCTGTTACCATTATACTTTCCGCAGCCCTATTTGTTTTCTTCCGCTGGATTTCGGGGTAAGTAAAACAGTTCATAAATCAAGAAAGCCGAGGGAAATATTCCTTCGGCTTTTGTTTTTACTTCATCATTAAATTAAACGCTCTTTTACCAGCTTGTGGATAAGCCCTCTTCATTGCGGGGACTGAATGTAGCATCTGCTGCTGGTTTACGAATTAAATCTGTCATGTGATAGGCAAAATTTGCCTGCGTCACCCAGTGCTGGAAGGTATCTTGGACCGAGGTATGCTTCGGTAAATAGTCTTTAAAAATAGTTAGGTCAAAGCTACGCGCCTGAACCCCGGCACCAGATAATTCCCCATCATGCGCATTAATCATTTGTTCAATGTGATTCGGTACAGGAACCATCATGACAGGTTTGCCCAAGTACATCGCCTCAGCTACCGACTCAAACCCTGCAGTTGAAATTAACCCCGCACAGTGTGTCATTTTGATTAGGTATTTTTCGGCATCTATGGGATGGAAGGTCAACGAATCTGAAAATTGGTATGCTGTTTTGCGCGTAGGATTATCCCAAAAACAATCCAATTTCACCTCAGGATTTAGTGACGACCAAGCCATGATTTCATCCGCTAGTCGGTAATGTGTTAAATAGGCCAACCACCTTTCTCCTGATTGCGGTTGGATTGCTTTAACTTCTTGGCGTAATAAAGGGGGAACGGTAATGATATTGCGTTTGAGGTCATTCGGCATAGAACGGAAGGACAATCCCAATAATTTGCTGGAACCAATCGCCGTAATTTTGGTATTGATATTCAGTAAAAATCGATCTACCGCTTTTTCTGGAATCGTTTCAAAATGGTCACTCAGCAATAGGTATTGATGACCTACCGACATGCAGGGGACCTTAGAACCTGATTTTAGATTATATAATCCGGTGATAGATTCATAGAAGTTAACGATTCCATCGGGTTGTAATGCGTTAATGAAATCACCTAATTGGGCCGCGCTTTTCCAGTAGGTACCAAATTTCGTAAAGGCCTGAAGGGCAGTTTTCCCGAGTTGCACCGACTTCCCTTTGCCGTAATTGATGGATGGACTTTCGTATTGAATGAGGGGGGTGTTGCCTATAAATTGGGCAAAAAAGGGTGGAATCTTCCTTCCTTGGAATGAACCAACGGCATAACCGACTATTTCATGCCCAGCTTCCTGGGCAATCTGAGTTAAGGAGATCGCTTGCGTTAAATGGCCGCGACCTTCGCCTTGGACGGTAAAGATGAACCTTCCCATAAAATTTCTATTAAATCATTAGATATGTCAATAGCTGGGTAATCAATTAATTGCCATTCACCTTCATGTGTTTCCACTAGTGCGGTTAAAGACTCTACCCAATCCCCTGAGTTCATGTAGGTGATTCCGTCTATTTGTTTGATTTCTGCTTTGTGAATATGTCCACAAATAATGCCATCGGCACCTTTTGCTTTCGCTAGTTCCGCTAATTTCTCCTCGAAATCGGAGATAAAATTCACGGCTGCCTTAACCTTTTGCTTGATAACTTGAGATAAAGAATAATAGGGTTTGCCTTGCCAAGTGCGGTATTGGTTATACCACTTGTTCAGCCACAATAAAAACGTGTAGCCGATATCCCCTAGATAAGCTAGCCATTTCATTTGGCTTGTGATGCTATCGAAAATATCGCCGTGGGTGATAAAGTACTTTTTGCCATGCGTAGATAGCATGTAATCTTGTCGGATCGAAAATTGCTTCCCAATTTTCAAAGGCAGAATCTGATCTAAAAAGTCATCGTGGTTACCGCGCAGATAAATAACTTCCGTATCAAAACGGTCCATCATTTTAAGGACGGCGCGAAAGAATCCGGTATGTTTCTTTTTCCAAGAACCTCCCTTTTTCAATTGCCAGCCATCGATGATGTCTCCATTGAGAATCAGTTGATGACAAGAATTTGCGCGTAGGAAATCATTTACTTCTTTGGCTTTTGCTCCTTTACTCCCTAAGTGTAAGTCGGAGATGACGATTGTCTTGTAAGTTGGCCGCATGGCATGTATTTCGTTTAACAAAAATACACGCCGTATGTAAGGCCTGAATTAACAGAGCATTATGAAATCGTAAACTCTTAAGCTTTGGCACACCTTTAAGGTGTGCCAAAGCTAACGTACCCATACAAAAAATAGTATATCAATTAATCGATATTCGCCGTCTCCAGTTTCGGAGCTATGGTGTAAATGATCGCCCAAGCCAATATATAGGCGCTTCCACACAGTAAGAAGATGATATTATAGCCATCATTGATATTACCTAATAACTTATATTTATCAAGTAGTGCCCCTACGATCATAGGAAAGAAAATACCACCCACAGATCCAGCCATCCCTCCAATACCAATCACCGAACTAACGGCCTTCTTCGGGAACATGTCTGTCGCAATCGAATAAATATTCGCACTCCAAGCCTGATGCGCGGCCGCTGCCAAGGAAATTAAGGCAACAGCTTGCCAGATGTTTTCACAGTAACGCGCCAACATAATCGGCACAACTGCCAAGGCAAATCCCAGCATCGAATACTTACGCGCCTTGAATGATGGCCATCCCTTGTTAATCAAATAGCCAGACATCCATCCTCCACCGATACTTCCAATGGTCGTTGCTGTGTATACAATAATTAGTTCCAAACTCGGCTTTTTCAAATCTAATTGGAAGCGCTCACTGAAATACGAAGGCAACCAGAACAAGAAAAACCACCAAATAGGATCCGTTAACATCTTTCCAAATACAAATGCATACGTTTGTTTAAACCCAAATAACCGTCCCCATTTAATCGGATCCTGATTTTCATCTTTCTCCTCTTTGTCGGCATGTATGTAATCGAACTCTTCCTTAGAAAGCATCTTGTGTTTCAAAGGAACCTCATAGTAAAACCACCAGAAAATCAACCAAATAAATCCAATGGCCCCAGTGACAATAAAAGCCATTTCCCAGCCGTAAATACCTAAAATCCAAGGCACTAAAATAGGAGCAGCCACGGCCCCAATATTCGCTCCCGAATTAAATATTCCCGTCGCTAACGCGCGTTCATTTTTAGGAAACCATTCAGCCGTTGTCTTAATCGCCGCCGGGAAATTACCCGCCTCGCCTAAGCCCAACAACCCACGCATAAATGCAAAACTTAAGGTACCTGTTGCCATGGCATGTAACATCGCTGCAATACTCCAAACAATAATCGAAATTGAATAACCAAGCTTAGTTCCAATGCGATCAATGATCCCACCAAACCCCAATAAACCGATGGCATACGCCGCCTGAAAAGTGATGACAATATTCGAATAATCAGTCTCTGACCAGTTGAACTGATCTTCTAAGACTGGTTTCAACAGACCAATCACCTGGCGATCCAAGTAATTAATCGTCGTAGCGAAAAAGAGCAAAGCGCAAATTCGCCAGCGGTACGTTCCTATTTTATTCATGGTTTAGAGGTTTTTGGAGCATTATAAGCTCCGATAAATTTGTATTAAATCACTTATAGTATTCGAAATGCCTTGGTAATCTTGTTTGGCGATTAACGCAGGAGGGAATAATTGTGACCCCATACCTACGACGGCGGCACCTGCTTCAAACCAAGTTTTCATGCTTTCATGCGTAGGTTCCACGCCACCAGTCACCATAATTTTCGAATGAGGCATCGGTCCTTTGAGTGCCTTTACAAATCCAGGTCCTACCACGTTGCCTGGGAAAATTTTTACAATCTTCGCACCCAAAACTTCTGCATTACGAATCTCCGTTAAGGTCATCGTGCCAGGCATCCAAGGCACATCATGTTTCGCACAAACTTCACCTACTTCAGGAGTCGTAAATGGCTGTAGCATGAAATCAGCTCCCATTTGAATGAATTCATTCGCCTGTTTCGCATCATAAATTGTACCTATACCTAATACCAAATCAGGGCATTCCTTCTCGCAATAATGGATTAATTTGGCAAAAATTGCAGGCGCTTCTGCTCCGCGATTTGTAAATTCAAATACGCGAATACCCCCATCATAGCACGCTTTTAGCACCGACTGGGCAACGCCCAAATCTGCATTAAAAAATAAAGGGATAATCGGAGTTTCTGAGAAGCGCTGGTATACCACCGCGGAACTATTTCTGGCCATATTTATCGATTTAAACGACCACTTAGGTCGCCTTTCATTACTAATTCTATTTCATCCAAATTCGCCCGATTGATATCACCTTCTATGGTATGCTTTAACGCGGAGGCCGCCACCCCAAATGACAAGGATTGAGCCTCATCTCCATATATTAATTGGCCATAAATATAGCCTGCCATGAAAGCATCTCCACCACCGATGCGGTCTACAATTTGGCTAATCTCAACTGTATCCGATTTTATAACTTTTTCGCCATCAAAGGAAACAGCCGAAAGTGTATTTTGCGAAGCGGAAATTTGTCCGCGTTTCGTATTAATGATTTTTTTCAAGCGCGGGAATCGCGCCATGATTTGCTGGGATATGGAATGCCAACCGCTTTTCGTGCTTCCATCGGGAACGATACCTAAGATATCTTCGGCATCCCCTTTGCCACACACGATGATGTCGCATCCGTCGATTAATTCAGGCATCACTTCTTGGACAGTTTTTCCATACTGCCAAAGGTTCTTGCGGTAATTCACATCCGCTGAAACCGTGATCCCCATCGCATTAGCCGTAGCAATCGCATCACGTAAGGCTTGCGCAGCAGATTCCGAAATGGCGGGTGAAATGCCCGTCCAATGGAACCAACACGCTTCTTTGAAGATTTCGGTCCAATTAAATTCAGCAGGAACTAAATTTGCAAAAGCTGAATCTGCTCTGTCATAAGTCACTTTACTTGGACGCATCGCCGCACCAAACTCCACAAAATATAATCCCAAACGCCCTTCACCATAAATCATGTCCGACGTATCTACGCCAACCTGCGCATAATATCCAGCTGCAGCTCTTCCCAATTCATTATTTGGAAAGCGCGTAACGTGTTTTGTAGGAATTCCTAAATGAGCTAATCCGCCTGCCACATTCGCCTCGCCACCACCAAAAGTTATATTGAGCGACTGCGCCTGAACAATGCGGCTATACCCCGGAGGACTTAAGCGCCCCATAATTTCCCCAAATGTGACTACTTTTTTCATGCTTATTCGAAATTAAAAAATTCAGATGCGTTGGTGTACGAAATGTCTTGCACCAACTTCCCTAACCAAGGCATGTCGGCTGGCAATTCGCCATTTTCTACATCATTGCCGATCAAATTACACAAGATTCGGCGGAAATACTCATGACGCGGGAAAGAAAGGAAACTGCGTGAGTCGGTCAACATCCCCACAAAGTGACTCAACATACCCATGTTAGAAAGCGCATTAATCTGCTTTTCCATCCCATCTTTTTGGTCCAAAAACCACCAGCCTGAACCAAATTGTATTTTACCTACCAGCGTTCCATCTTGAAAATTCCCCGTCATCGTGGCGAATAATTCATTGTCCCGCGGGTTTAAATTATACAAAATTGTTTTGGCTAGTTGGTTCGTCGAATCCAGGCGATTTAAGAAAGCTGATAACGGCTTTGCTTGTTCGAAATCACCAATTGAATCGAACCCGGTGTCAGGTCCCAAGGCGCCCAATAAGCGCGCATTGTTATTGCGAAGTGCGCCTAAGTGGAACTGTTGGGTCCACCCACGAGCATGATCTAAATGCGCAAAATAGATTAACATGGCCGATTTAAACTGCCATTTTTCTTTTTTATTCAAAAATTTACCCGTGATTAATCGCTCAAAAATATGTTCGATTTCTTCCTCCGTAAAATCTTCCGCATAGATATGTTCTAGCCCATGATCACTCAGTCGGCATCCCGCCGCATGGAAAAAATCATGGCGCGATTTAATCGCTGATTTATAGTCGGCAAGCGACCGAATGCTCACGCCAGCCGCAGCCGCGAGCGCATTGACATACTCAATAAACACGATTTCATCGTCGACACCCATCGCTTTATCGGGGCGAAAAGTGGGCAAGACTTTGACGCTAAATCCACTCGCCGCAATTTGTTTGTGGTATGCCAAATCGTCGATCGGATCATCCGTCGTGCAGAGCGCCTTCACGTTCATTTTCAATAATATATTTTTGACCGAGTATTCCTTCGTTCGTAGCAGGGCAGAGCAATGGTCGTAAATACGTTTACCTGATTCCGCATTCAATAATTCCGTCACACCGAAATACCGTTGCAACTCCAAATGTGTCCAATGGTACAACGGATTACGCATAGTATACGGAACCGTTTCAGCCCATTTCATGAATTTCTCCTCGTCACTCGCATTACCCGTAATGTATTTTTCATCCACGCCATGGGCACGCATTGCACGCCATTTGTAGTGATCGCCGGCCAACCAGATTTGCGTGATGTTATCAAACTGTTTGTCCTCCGCGATTTGTTGGGGCACTAGGTGATTGTGGTAATCAATAATGGGCATATCGGCCGCAAAATCATGGTATAGTTGCTGTGCCGTAGCCGTTTGTAAAATAAAATCTGCGTTTAAAAATGCTTTCATAGTTTCTATACGTATTTCTGTACGGCTTGCTCAAAGCCAGGTAATGCACATAAGTCAGCACCCCAAAGGCTTGTATCTGCCAATATTTTTTTCAAATCAAAATCTTTCCAAGCTTCGTAAAAATAGCTAGCATAATCGCAATTGATCGGATATAGCTCACCATTTGAATCGCCAAAGTACTTGCCATTTTCTTCTTTCACTGCATGCATAAACTGCAAATATGCAGCAAATCCCATGGCAAATAATTCCGGCGCTTTGCCAAATTCCTTGTAGTAATTAACCAATAAGGGCACATTGCGCATCCGCATTTTGGTCGTGTATTGAACCGTGATATCAATCAATTTGTGATTAATAAATGGATTACGGAATCGATCTAATACCGAACGGCCAAAACGATCCGCCACTTTGAAATCCATTTTATATGGAATGGCCAGCGCGAGTTCGCTCAACATTAAATTCATCACAAGTTTGCTTAAGTAGCCATTGGCCATCACATCTTTAACGAGGCGAAAACCGAGTAAATAGGACATGCCGCACATCAGTGTATGTGTCCCGTTCAATAAGCGAAGTTTTAATTCGCGGTATATTTCAATGTCCTCTGCGATGACAACTCCCGCGTCAACTTTGGCAAAACTCAAGACGTCTCTAACACGGCTACCACCTTGGATCGCCCACAAACTATATACCTCGGAGATAATCAAATTCTTGTCTGTATAGCCTAAATCAGCACAAATGGCAGCGTTCGTTTGCGCATCAGGCGCGCCAGGAACGATACGGTCCACTAATGAATTACAGAAATGGTTGTGTGTGTTTAGCCACGTAATAAACGCGGCTGGCAAGTGGTGATCCGCGGCTAATTTCAAGACGATGTCTTTTAAAGCATCACCATTGTTGATAATCAACTCCGTAGGAACAATCACCATACCCGATTCTGCTGACCCATTGAAGTGGTCGAAACGGGCAACTAGAAACGCGAGTAATTTAGCGGGGAATGATTTTGGGCTTCCTCCCGAAATCGGGTCATTAGCTACGTATTGAATACCCACTTCAGTCGTATTGGAAATAATCAACTGCATGTCGGCACTTTGTGCCAATTCCAAAATAGCGTTCCATTCCGTCGCCGCCGTCAGTGTGCGTGAAATGGACGCATTAACAACGGTTTCTTCGATGGCAACGCCATTCTCTATACCTTTTATGCAATGTGTAAATAAGCCATCTTGTTCCGTAAACGCATCCGCGCCTGGACGATCTGTAGATTTGACAAGAACTACACGTCCTTTAAAAATCCCTTGGCGATTCGCTTTGTCGATGTAATAATCACATAGACCACGCAGCAAGACGCCCGTGCCAAATTGCAGCACTTTTTCTGGATAGGAAAAAACTTCTTGTTTGGGTAATTGAACCGGAATCGTAGATGTAAATCCGGCGGCTAAATTTTGTTTCGATAAGATGGGCATACGCTATGCTTGTGTTTTGATTTAAAAGCAATAAAGGCGCTTTTTTTACCCGAAAAAGGTCAGGAAAAATCGGGCTTTTGGGCAATAAAATTATCTAAAACGTTTACGCTTCGCCTATCGGGCCATTGTAATTCATGGGAAAATCGAATCCACCCTCACTTCCATCTTTATTAATGGGGCCAAAACTTTCCTCATATTTTTGCATATTTTCTTGCAATGCAAGCATCAGTCGGTAGGCATGGTCAGGTGTCATTACCACACGAGACTTTACTTTTCCTTTGGGTAATCCCGGTAAAATGCGGATAAAATCCATCACAAATTCGGATGGCGAGTGGGCGATCAAGGCTAAATTCACATAGGCGCCTTCTGCCAATTCTTCCGGTAATTCAATGTTAAGCTGGTTTTCTTCTGATTGGTTTTCCATAATTTCTCGAATAAGTTCTCAAATTACGAATCTACTTGGAGAATCCCATGTTGTTTTTGCCAAAGTCGCCAATAGTCTCCTCGTTTTGCAATCAGTGCCTCATGCGTTCCTGCTTCAGACACATTTCCCTCATGGAGAAATACAATCTGATGCGCATCTACTACACTAGATAAACGATGCGCAATCGAAACAATCGTTTTACCCCCTGCCATAAATTTCCTAAACAATACCTGCATTTCTGCCTCCGCATACGCATCGAGCGCCGACGTGGCCTCATCCAATAACAAAATCGCAGGATCATGGTACAACGCGCGCGCAATTGCAATGCGTTGTTTTTGACCACCTGAAAGCATGGCTCCATTTTCGCCTAACAAACTAAGGGACGTACTTGGGAGTCGCTCTATGAATGGAGCAATGCCAACTTGTTGGCATAACTGCACCACATGTTTTATATCCGGATACTCTTCCCCCAACGCAATATTTTCAATGACATTTCCTGCAAATAATTCCACTTGTTGAGGCACAAGCCGTATTATTTTCCGTAAACTTTGAGGATGGACCAATTGAATATCATGTGCCCCAATTCGAATTTGGCCATTTGAAATTGGATATAGTTTGTGAATCAGCGCAAACAAGGTGCTTTTCCCACAGCCACTTTCCCCTACGATAGCCGTCCACTGATTATGTTTAAAACGCAATGAACATGATTCTAAAACGTGTGTGCGCGTTCCGTACATAAATCCAACATTTATTAATTGAATATCACCGATGTCGTCTGTCTCAAGCGTTATAAGCCCATCACTTTTCTCCACCTCTAAATCCATGATATCAAATAATCGCTCGGAGGCAATAATCGCGTGTTGGGCCGCTTTGTTCGCCCCCATTAACGCAAGCATCGGATTCGTAACAAAACCCACTAACGCATAAAATGAGAATAATTCCCCCGGCGTTATAGAGCGATCTAGCACATATCCCGCCCCTTGCCACAAGACGGCAATTGTCACTACCTGGGAAATCAAGAGGGTACTGTTGGCCGTAAACAGTGCGTTTTTGCCTCCCTGATAAGCTGTAAGCAAAAGTTTAACAAATCTATTCTCCGCTTTTTGTTGAATAAAGGAGGCAATGCCAAATTCTTTTATCGATCGATTGTGCTGTAAAGATTCCACCACGTGAATTTCAACTTGGGCCGCATCTTCCATGAGCCGACGCTCCATGCGTTTGTTTTGCCAATTTGCCAACCAGTATACTAGTCCATACGCTGGGATCGCCCATATCAGAAGCATCGCTAATGGGCCATAGGTTCGAAACATTAAGGCCAACGTAAATACCAGGACAAAGCAATTCACCAATAAATCCATGGCAACGTCATTGATAAAATGGCGTATTTTAATCGCATCATTTAATCGGGACGTTATCTCTCCTACGCGCATCGTATCAAAAAACGCCTGAGGTAAATGCAAGACATTTTGGTAGTATCCTAAAAGCAATCGCGCATCCATTTGCATACCCGTTTTCATAACCATTAAGGACTTGTTTGCGCCTATAAAAACTTGAAGTAGAACGATGCCTAACATCCCGACACTCAATAAATTCAAAAGGTTGCGGTTTCCGTCAACGAGGACGTAATCCGTGATTTTTTGGATGTAAATGGACATCCCTAAGCCGAGCATTGTATATAAAAGTGCACCAAGTATTGCTTGTATCCAGACTGTCCGATGGGGCTCCATTAATTTCCATAGGCGAAAAAGGGGTGTATTTCCAGTAGAGAAAGGCTTAAATGCGTCCCCTGGAATGGCCAACAAAACTACTCCGGTCCACATATCCATCCATCGGTCCTGTGTATACTTTTCCATCTCGCCGGTGATTGGATCCATAACTTTTACGTGGCGCGAATTTACGCGGTAGATTACCACGTAATGCTGCAAGCCATTTTTTAGGTGGAGATGTGCTATGGCAGGTAAAGGCATTTCAGTCATGACTTCCCATTTGCCGCGGATGCCCTTTGACTTAAACCCCATTTTTTCGGCCGCTTGGCGTAGGCCTAAAATTGTTGTCCCTCGCAAATCTGTACTTGCCAATTGACGAATTCGTGCAATCGGAATTTGAATTTTATAATGATTTCCAATCGATGCCAAACAAGCAGCACCACAATCCTTAATATCGTGCTGTTTTACCCGGATAGAGGCCATGTTATGATTTTTGTCCGTTTGTGATCGGATTCAACCAAGCATCCACGTGATCAAACAATAATTGATACAAGCTTCTGCGTGTTACGATAAAATGCGCTGAAAGCGTCATCCCCTTTCGAATGCCCGCTTGATAGCCATTCTTGAGTTTGAGGTGCATGCGATTGAGCCGACAACGCACTTTGACGAAAAGTTGGTCATTTTGCTGGCTGACGTGTTGGTCGATGTCAACGACCTCTCCTTCTACTAATCCCCAATAATTATAGTTGTAGGCATCCATTTGAAATCTGACCCGTTGTGTTGCATGGACTAATCCAATATCTTGTGTGGCAACTAAACACTCGACGACCAATTTTTGATCAGGTGAAATTTCAGCAATTACATGTGCATTATTTATAAAGGTTCCTGCGGCATATCCTTTGTAGTTGACAATTGTCCCTGAAATCGGTGCTATAATGACATACTGTTTCTGTTCAAGCCTTAGCTTTTTCAAATTGGCTGTTTGGGTTTGATGGCTTGTTTTTAGCTCAGTTCGCTGACGTTCCCAATGACTTTGTTGCTTCTTAGTGGCCATGTTAAGTTGATTCGTAAGGTCATCCAAAGCATGTACATGTTGTTCATATTCGAGCGGGGGAATCACCCGCGCGTCGAATAATATCTGATTACGTTTCAAGGTATTTTCTGCCTGATGTACCTTCCCGCCTAGTTCTTTTAATTGCGCTTGGTATTGGGCGTAGTCGGCCTGCATAGCCAGCTGCCCAAAGGACAAATCCGAACCACGCAACGCGCGACTAAGATCCGCTAACTCCTGTTGATTTTGGAGGAGTTTCCCTGTCGTCAACTGCATCTCTGTGTTCAGAATGTCAGGATCCAAAATGAACAAGGTATCACCCTTGGCGACTTGTTGGTTTGCTTTAAAATGTACCGAAAGGATTTTGCTCGCCACCATATTCGTAATCGGAACATTTTCATACGAGCTCCGCACGATGCCCCGACTTTGAGAGCTGATGTCAACAAAAATATAGGGGAGTGCGAAGAGAAAACTGATTATCAGTATGACTAATACGATGTAGATTGAGCGCGTATTGACATGGGTTTTGGCCCATAGATTTTCAACCGTATAGGTGACGTTTGCTTCTACTGAATTCATTGCTTAGTGGGTTAGGTAGACAATCGATTAGATTGTTTCCATGAAATTGCGACATAAGCGTGAGAATGCGAAATGAGTCAAATGGCAACTTGGATAAAAACAAAGGGTGTAGCCTGAAAAATAGGCCTTTTAGGGCCTTTAGAGGCACAAATTCCAACTACTTGGCAAAATATATCGACAGCGTAAAATGAGCCCCAGGCCCCATAAAAAAAGCCCTGAACAAATGATTGCTCAGGGCTAATTTCAATAGGACTAACGTCTAAAGTCTAACGTCCAACGTCTAAAGCCTAGCGTCTAATTTGCTACGCTTTCTTTCACCTCTTCTACTTCTATCGCTGTTGATTTTTCTAGTTGCTTTACTTCTTCAGCTGAAGTAACTAAAATATCAAGGTAGCGACGAACACCCGTTCCTGCAGGAATTAAATGCCCTACAATTACGTTCTCTTTCAAGCCGTCTAGGGTATCTACTTTGGCACGGATTGAAGCTTCAGAAAGAACTTTCGTTGTTTCCTGGAAGGATGCAGCCGAGATAAATGAATCTGTAGCTAACGAAGCCTGTGTGATTCCTTGTAAGTTAGATGAAGAAACGGCTGCTTGTGCATCACGTACTTTCATCAATTTCAAGTCACGGCGTTTCAATGATGAGTTCTCATCACGTAAAGCGCGTGCGGTAAGGATCATACCTGCTTTATATTTCTCAGAATCACCTGCGTCTAAGATTACTTTCTTGTCTAGGATCAAGTCATTTTCTTGACGGAAAACAAAACGATCTACGTTTTGATTTTGCAAGAATTGCGTATCACCTGGCTCAAGGATTTCAACTTTTTGCATCATTTGGCGTACAATACACTCGATGTGCTTATCGTTGATTTTTACCCCTTGAAGGCGGTATACATCTTGGATCTCATTTACTAAGTATTCTTGAACCGCAGTTGGCCCTTTAATTTTCAAGATATCAGATGGCGTAATCGCACCATCAGATAATGGCATTCCAGCACGTACGAAGTCATTATTTTGTACCAAGATAAAACGAGTCAATGGCACTAAGTAACGGCGTTCTGTTCCTTCTTTTGGCGTTACGATAATCTCACGGTTACCACGTTTGATGATACCATATGAAATTACTCCGTCAATTTCAGAAACGACTGCTGGGTTAGAAGGGTTACGTGCTTCGAATAATTCAGTTACACGTGGTAGACCTCCGGTAATGTCACGCGTTTTACCTGCTGCACGAGGAATCTTAGCGATAATTTGACCCGCTTTGATTTTCTCCCCGTCGCTTATAGTTAAACGAGCTCCTACTGGAACGTTGTATACCAAATTCTCCTTGCCTTTTGCTGTAATAAGAACAGATGGGTTTTTCGTCTTGTCTTTCGACTCGATAATCACCTTCTCGCGCATACCTGTTTGCTCATCCGCCTCTTCTTTATAGGTATTGTTTTCTTCGATTGCCTCGAATTCAATTTTACCTTCAGCTTCAGAAAGGATAACCGCATTGTATGGATCCCAAACGCAAATTTCATCTCCTTTTTTGATCGCTTGACCTTCTTTAACACGTAAGAACGAACCGTAAGGGACGTTATTCGAGATCAACACCTGCTTATTAGCCGGGTTGATAATCTGAACTTCACCTGAACGACCCATGACGATTTCCGTCAAGTTACCATCAGCATCCGTCGAGTTTACGGTACGAACTTCTTCAAAGTTCACAACGCCATCAAACTTCGCTTTAACGCTCGCATCTAAGGAAACGTTTTGGGCTGTACCACCCACGTGGAAGGTACGTAATGTCAACTGCGTTCCTGGCTCACCAATAGACTGCGATGCTATTACACCTACTGCCTCACCGATGTTCACCATGCGTGCCGTAGAAAGGTTACGTCCGTAACATTTCGCACAAACACCACTGCGCGTTTCGCATGTTAATACCGAACGAATTTCTACCGAATCGATAGCAGTTTCGTCGATTTTTTGAGCTGCAATTTCTGTGATTTCCTCACCAGACTCAACGATTAACTCGCCAGAAACTGGATCAATTACATCATGTACAGAAACCCGACCTAAGATACGCTCAGATAATGGCTCGATAATCTCGTCATTATCTTTCAATGGGAATACTTCAATACCACGAAGGGTACCGCAATCTTCTTCATTCACGATAACATCTTGAGCAACGTCATGTAAACGACGTGTTAAGTAACCCGCATCGGCTGTTTTCAAGGCAGTATCTGCCAAACCTTTACGCGCACCGTGTGTCGAGATAAAGTACTCCAATACGTCAAGACCTTCTTTAAAGTTAGAAAGGATTGGGTTTTCGATGATTTCACCTACCGAACCTTGCAAGTTCTTCTGAGGCTTAGCCATCAATCCACGCATACCACCTAGTTGGCGAATCTGCTCACGAGAACCACGGGCTCCCGAGTGCATCATCATGTAGATGGCGTTAAATCCTTGGTTGTCCTCTTCCATCTGCTTCATCAATGTCTCGGTAATTTTCGAGTTCACTTTTGTCCAGATATCAATAACTGCGTTGTAACGCTCGTTATCTGTGATTAGACCCATTAAGTAGTTGTCCCAAACCGCTTGAACATCTTCCTGTGCTTTCTTCACTAATGAAGCTTTCTCAGCAGGAATTTGAACATCGCCAATACCCATCGATAAACCACCGTGGAAGGCTTGTTGGAAACCTAATTCTTTGATATCATCCAAGAATTGAGCTGTACGTGCCATACCACAAATTTTGTGAACTTGTGAGATGATTTGTTGCAACTTCTTCTTTGTCAATAACTCATTGATGTAACCTACTGCCTCCGGAACACATAAGTTGAATAATACACGACCAGCAACAGTTTCCACCATTTCTTCTACCAATGTACCATCATCCTTACGTACCGTAGCTTTCACAACGATGTTCGCGTGCTTCGATAATTTCTTCTCGTTCAAGGCGATAACAACCTCCTCAAATCCATAGAAACGTGATGCTTCACCTGCCACTTTGTGGTCTGGTGTCGACTTACGTCCTTTAGTTACATAATATAAACCTAACACCATGTCCTGAGATGGTACCGTAATAGGGGCACCATTCGCTGGGTTCAAGATGTTATGCGATGCAAGCATTAACAAAGAGGCTTCCAAAATCGCTTCATGTCCCAGTGGAACGTGAACCGCCATCTGGTCACCATCGAAATCGGCGTTAAATGCCGTACAAGTCAATGGGTGCAATTGGATTGCTTTTCCTTCAATTAATTTCGGTTGGAACGCTTGAATACCCAAACGGTGTAACGTAGGAGCACGGTTTAAAAGAACTGGGTGTCCTTTCATGACGTTTTCCAAAATATCCCAAACCACAGGATCCTTACGGTCAACAATTTTCTTTGCCGACTTAACTGTTTTTACAATTCCACGCTCGATCAACTTACGGATAACAAACGGCTTGAATAATTCGGCCGCCATATCTTTTGGAAGACCACATTCGTGCATTTTCAATTCTGGACCTACGACGATAACCGAACGACCTGAATAATCGACACGCTTACCTAATAAGTTTTGACGGAAACGACCTTGCTTACCTTTCAACATATCTGAAAGAGATTTCAAGGCACGGTTACCTTCTGAACGAACCGCATTTACTTTACGTGAGTTGTCAAATAAACTGTCAACAGCCTCTTGCAACATACGTTTTTCGTTACGTAAGATTACCTCTGGCGCTTTGATTTCGATCAAACGCTTCAAACGGTTGTTACGGATAATCACACGACGGTATAAATCGTTCAAATCAGATGTAGCAAAACGGCCTCCATCTAATGGCACCAATGGACGTAATTCTGGTGGAATTACAGGAACCATTTTGATGATCATCCACTCAGGACGGTTATCGATACGGCCGATTGACTCACGGAATGCCTCCACTACTTTCAAACGCTTTAAAGCCTCAGCTTTACGTTGTTGAGAAGATTCCGTATCCGCTGCATGACGAAGTTCAGCTGATAAGCTGTTCAAGTCGATGCGCGTTAATAACATATTTAACGCGTCAGCACCCATTTTCGCGATGAATTTCTGTGGATCTTCATCAGGAAGGTGTTGGTTCTCGCGTGGTAATTTATCTAGGATATCTAAGTACTCGTCTTCCGTTAAGAAATCAAGGTATTGGCTACCAATCTTTCCTTCTTCCGCGTACATACCTGCTTGAACGACGCAATACCGCTCGTAGTAGATTATTTGATCTAATTTCTTAGTAGATAATCCAAGCATGTAACCGATTTTGTTCGGTAAGCTACGGAAGTACCAGATGTGTGCTACGGGAACCACTAATTCAATGTGGCCCATACGCTCACGACGTACTTTTTTCTCAGTCACCTCCACACCGCAACGGTCGCAGATAATGCCTTTGTAACGAATACGCTTATATTTTCCGCAATGACACTCCCAGTCCTTAGTTGGACCGAAAATACGTTCGCAGAACAAACCACCCATTTCAGGTTTGTAGGTACGGTAATTAATAGTCTCCGGTTGAGTTACCTCACCGTTTGAACTTTCAAGAATCGACTCCGGTGATGCCAATGAGATGGTCACTTTTTGGAAATCGCTGTTCAGTTTTCTCGTCTTTTTAAATGACATTTTCGATGTATTTAATTGGAAAATGATTTCTTTTTAAGGGCCGGGGTTAGCGGCCCGATAAATGATTACTCAAGTGTGATTTCAAGAGCTAAGCCTCTCAATTCGTGAATCAATACGTTGAATGATTCTGGAATGTTTGGCTTAGGCATATTCTCGCCTTTCACAATTGCTTCGTACGCTTTGGCACGGCCGATCACGTCATCCGACTTCACAGTTAAGATCTCTTGCAAGATATTCGCTGCTCCAAAGGCCTCAAGTGCCCAAACCTCCATCTCACCGAAACGCTGACCACCAAACTGAGCTTTACCACCCAATGGTTGTTGTGTAATCAATGAATATGGTCCAATTGAACGTGCGTGCATTTTATCATCTACCAAGTGACCAAGTTTCAACATGTAAATGATACCCACAGTTACCGGTTGATCAAACATATCTCCCGTTAAACCATTATATAAGTAAGTACGACCCCAGTCAGGTAATCCAGCTAACGTTAATTCAGCTGCTACTTCCGCCTCAGTTCCACCGTCGAAAATAGGTGTTGCATAACGCTTACCTAATTTTTGTCCAGCCCAACCTAATACAGTCTCGTAGATTTGACCTAAGTTCATACGAGATGGTACTCCAAGTGGATTCAATACGATATCTACCGGTGTTCCATCTTCTAAGAATGGCATATCTTCCTCACGTACGATACGAGCTACAACACCCTTGTTACCGTGACGACCTGCCATCTTATCTCCTACTTTCAACTTACGTTTCTTCGCGATGTAGACTTTCGCCAACTTCACGATTCCCGCAGGTAATTCATCACCTACTTCAAGAACGAAACGCTCACGCTTAAATCGACCAGCGATTTCGTTACGCTTCACGTTGAAGTTCTTAATTAAGTTCATGAACAATTTGTTCAATGTTGCATCTGAAGTTGCCTCTTCTACGATCAAGTCAGAAAGCAAATTGGCTTCTTCTTGAACCGCGTACGTAGACTCATCACGATACATGTTTTTATCTGGGAATAATAATTCTTCGATGTTCTTCGCTGAGAATTTAACACCCTTCTCCACGATTACCGTGCCGAATTTGTGCTTGATGCCCGCGCAAGTTTTACCCGCTAATATGGCTACAGTCTTCTCGATCATTTGGCGACGAATCTCCAAAAGGTCCTTACTGTATTCCTTCATTAACTTCTTCAATTCTGCTTTCGATTTGTCACGCTCTTCCTTATCCTTCTTAGGACGTGCGAACAATTTCGTATCGATAACCACACCTTTTAATGATGGTGGCGCTTTCTTCGAAGCATCTTTTACATCACCCGCTTTGTCACCAAAGATGGCACGTAATAATTTTTCTTCTGGCGTTGGATCCGACTCACCTTTAGGTGTAATCTTGCCAATCAAGATATCTCCTTCTTTCACTTCAGCACCTACGCGAACAACACCGTTCTCGTCTAGGTTACGAACTGTTTCTTCGGAAACGTTTGGAATTTCAGATGTCAATTCCTCTTCACCACGTTTTGTATCACGAACTTCTAATTCGAATTCTTCAATGTGGATTGACGTAAAGATGTCGTCACGAACAACTTTTTCTGAGATTACGATCGCATCCTCAAAGTTGTAACCTTGCCATGGCATGAACGCCACTTTCATGTTACGACCCAACGCTAATTCTCCCGCCTCAGTTGCATAACCTTGACAAAGCGCTTGACCCTTCTTTATTTTCTCCCCTTTGAAAACAATCGGCTTTAAGTTGATCGTTGTATCCTGGTTCGTTCTACGGAATTTGATTAATTCATATGTCTTCATTGATCCGTCGAAGCTAATTAACGCCTCTGATTCAGTTTGATCGTAGTTGACAACAATTTTCAATGCGTCTACATATTCAATCACCCCGTCACCTTCAGCAACAACCAACGTACGCGAATCAATCGCTACACGGTGCTCAAGACCAGTTCCTACGATAGGAGCTTCTGGACGTAAAAGCGGTACCGCTTGACGTTGCATGTTGGATCCCATCAACGCACGGTTCGCATCATCATGCTCCAAGAAAGGAATCAATGAAGCTGCAACCGAAACAATTTGGTTAGGAGCTACGTCCATATATTGTGCATCCGCTGGGTTAACCAATGGGAAGTCACCTTCAAAACGAGCCTTAACGCGATCCGTTAAGAATTTACCTGTTTTAATATCGATGGTTGCATTCGCCTGAACGATATTTTTACCATCTTCTTCTTCAGCTGTCAAATATTGAACATTGCTTGACGTATCTACTTTACCTCCATCAATCAAACGATAAGGTGTTTCAATGAATCCCATCGAGTTCACTTTCGCGTGAACACAAAGAGATGAAATCAAACCAATGTTTGGTCCCTCTGGAGTTTCAATCGTACACAAACGACCGTAGTGCGTATAGTGAACGTCACGAACCTCGAAACCAGCTCTTTCACGTGAAAGACCACCTGGCCCTAGTGCCGACATACGACGCTTGTGCGTTATCTCAGCCAATGGATTCGTTTGATCCATGAATTGAGATAATTGGTTCGTTCCAAAGAATGAGTTAATCACCGACGATAAGGTACGGGCATTGATCAAGTCAACCGGTTTGAAATCTTCGTTGTCACGAACATTCATACGTTCTTTGATCGTACGCGCCATACGTGCAAGACCTACACCGAACTGAGCATATAATTGCTCACCTACGGTACGAACACGACGGTTAGATAAGTGGTCAATATCATCAACTACCGCACGTGAGTTGATCAAACCGATCAAGTACTTCACGATAGAAATGATATCTTCTTTAGTCAATACTTTGACATCCATTGGGATATCATGACCTAATTTTTTATTGATACGGTAACGACCTACTTCACCCAAATCGTAACGCTTGTCCGAGAAGAACAAGTTTTGGATGATATCACGAGCAGTTTGCTCATCTGGTGCGTCTGTATTACGTAATTGCTTGTAGATAACTTCAACGGCCTCTTTCTCTGAGTTCGATGTATCTTTTTGCAAGGTATTGTAAATGATATTGAAGTCAGAAACGTTCACGTCATCTTTGTGCAAGATCACTGTGGCCGAACCTGATTCTAAGATTGTCTCAACTTCGTTTTCTGTGATAACGGTATCACGCTCGATTAAGATCTCGTTACGGTCGATAGAAACTACCTCACCTGTATCTTCATCTACGAAGTCTTCTTGCCATGTTTTCAAAACACGTGCCGCCAAACGACGACCAACGATGCCTTTCACAGCTTTTTTGTCTACTTTGATTTCTTCAGCTAAGCCAAATAAATCCAAGATATCCTTGTCATTTCCGTAACCGATTGCACGAAGCAATACAGTAACTGGAAACTTTTTCTTACGGTCGATGTACGCATACATCACATTGTTAACGTCGGTAGCAAATTCAATCCAAGATCCCTTGAATGGAATGATACGTGCAGAATACAATTTCGTTCCGTTTGTGTGCTTCGATTGCGCGAAGAAAACACCAGGTGAACGGTGTAGCTGAGAAACGATTACACGCTCCGCACCGTTGATCACGAATGATCCACGCTCGGTCATGTAAGGAATGTTTCCTAAGAAAACCTCTTGTTCGATGGTTTGGAAATCCTCGTTGTCTGTGTCATTACAGATCAAACGCAATTTCGCTTTTAAAGGTACTGAATACGTCAAACCGCGATCGATACACTCATCTACCGAATATTTCGGTGGATCTACTGAGTAGTCGACAAACGACAAAACGAAATTTTCCCGCGAATCCGCGATTGGAAAATTTTCAGCAAATACTTTAAATAAACCTTCGTCCGTACGGTTTTCCGCAGCTGTCTCTAGCTGGAAAAAATCCTGGAAGGATTGGACTTGGATATCCAGAAAATCTGGATAATTGATCACAGACTGCGTTTTCGCAAAGCTGTGTCTTCCTGTGGCAGTGATGTTACTCAAGGCTTTATACGTTTTAAATTAAAATGAAAAATGGCCCTTAGGCACAATTTCTCGCCGTTTTCGACGAAAATTAAAAGCTGAATGCCTCGTAGATGATAAAATGATTTCCCCTTTGCGCCTCCCCTACGATAAGAGATTTGTGTTTCAGAAAAACATTTTTCGGATTCGCCCGTAGGCTTTAATCCTAAAATAGCCTGCAAAAGTAGGGAAAGTTTTTTAAAGTACAAATAGGGGAGGAGGATTTTTTTAGTCAGTAGTCAGTCCGAAGGGAAAGAGTCCGGAGTGGTTAGTAGACAGTAGTCAGTCCGTATCTCTTACTTCTTATCTCTTATCTCTCCCCTCTTTATAAGTAAACTGATACAATGATTTTATGCACCACTCGTTTAGCAACTGAATTTACCTCCGGACTCTTTCCCTTCGGACTGCCCACTGCCCACTGACCACTGACTACTGACCACTGACTACTGCCCACTGCCCACTGCCCACTGACCACTGACTACTGACCACTGACTACTGACCACTGACTACTAACCACTGACTACTGCCCACATGCTCGCTCGCCTAAAATACTACTTCCGCTTTACCCTTGGAATGACACGCAATGAATTGAGGGGTGCGATGGTATTGGTTGCGTTAATCGTTTTTGGGATGGGGCTTGATGCGATTGTGCGTTTTCGCGCTCGCCAAAAAGTTATTGCTTTTTTGGACCCGATTCAATTAGAGGTGAAGTACAGCCGTATGGAGGTTGCTCAAAAAAGCCGTTTGGCAAAAAAATATCCAAAGCCTTATTATTTCAAAGCAACTTGGGCACCTCGAAAGCAGGATGATTGGAAGATTGATATGAATGGGGCAGACTCGTTGGCTTGGGTAGCTTTACCCGGCATTGGACCAGGTTTCGCCAAACGCATTTTAAAATTCAAAGAGCAGTTGGGTGGTTTTTATCAGGTAAGCCAATTAAAAGAAGTGTACGGAATGGACACGGTATGG
>CAMCXW010000026.1 GCA_945883625.1 Spirosoma fluviale | reverse complement strand
AAAAAAAGGCTTTCACGATGAAAGCCTTTAGTAGCCCCGGAAGGAATCGAACCTTCATCTTAGGTACCGGAAACCTACATTCTATCCATTGAACTACGGAGCCAGGGCTGCAAATTTACGAAAACTTCTCTAACTGTTTGGTCAATACATTAAAATCTTTCGGGTAGGGCGCCTCATTAAGAAATGCGAAATGTTCTTTATTTTGTAATGTAAAAGGGGCTAATTTATCCGATATGTACGAGTAGGTTATTAAAATAAAAATCCAAATTGATGTTCTAGGTAAACTTAGCGTGAGAGCATCGGATTATTTTTTTGCTATCCTTTACGTTTTAAAATATAAAGTTCTCCAAATTTTTTTTCTAGCGAAAATTCTCTGATAAGATCTGAAGAGGTTACATATTCGTGAGTAGAGAGTAAAACTAAATATTGGCAATTAGCTTTATTTTGACTGCTTGCCACAATTGACTTTTTATCAGTATATAGGTGTATTAACCTAGCTTTAGAACAACCTATAAATTTGCGATTATCTAGTTGGCATTTTTTTAAATATTCTATGCAATTATTGAAATCAATCGACCCCACAATGCTAGAATCTTCAAATGATTTAATTTCAGATTGTTTATTGGCTAAGTCATGATACAATGTAAAAATCCCAAAAGATGACATAACCAATACTAGTAGTACATTCATCCCATTTTTCAATGAGCTTTTCATTGGAATAAATTCCAATGAGTAAGTACTAAATGGGATAATTATCAAATATAACGGGAAGAAAAATCGAGGACCTTGGTTGCCAGGCCATATTAAATAAAGGCCAAATAGCGCGAACGAGAAAGAAATTACAATAACCCCTTTCCAGTTTTTTTCTTGAAACGTCTTCTTAAAATAGATGAAGGATGTCGAAAACAAAAACACGAGAAAAGGTAGACCAACCAATAATTTCAATAAATTTTTAGGTATTCCAAATTGAAAAAAATGGAGAAATTCAAATATTCCTTTCGTGTAAATTTGTAAAATGTAGGAGGAGTTGTTGTATAAGTTTCCTTTAATACTTTCAAATATTGAATAATTTGAAAATTCATTCATTTCATTTTTACCACCGTTAAATGGATACTGAGTGTTTATCATAAGTAGTACTCCAGCCAGAAGGCAATAACTTAAGCCCCTAACTAGTACAATTTTTCTAGATTGATTGGTGAATAAAAGACAAAAAATAAATCCGGCCATGGTGGCGGGAATTACAGTCAAATAGGCCGTTTTGGAAAAAATACATAATGCCAATGATGTAAGTATTAGCAGATAATGTTTGATGGTTAATCTATTTGTTGTGTCTAAAAATCTGAAATTAATGATTGACCAATAGTAGAATGCCAAGGTAAAAAGGCAAAAAATATCTGAATATAGGTTTTGTTGAAATTCGATAAAGTTAAAGTTTAGCGTAATCGCTAGTATCGATAATTGTCGTTGGCCTTCTGAAAAATGATGAATTTTCAGAATCTTATTTATGATCAGTAGTGTCACACAAAAAATAATCAAATTGAATATTTTGAAATGTATGATTGACATGCCAAAGATGCTCAGTGGGATAAGTAGGAATAATGGATAAGCTGGTGGATATAAATTTGGGCCTAATTTATAATATGACATCATCAATGCGTTGGCATCAAAAAGTTGGTTCAAAGTACCATCTTTCATGGCTATTGCTTGATGGATATATAATGCATAATCATCGCCCCAACCTTGGTAAGGATTTACATTATAGAATAAAAGGCCAATGACTGTTCCCACGAGTATGTAAGAAAGGCCAATAGATGCGTTTAGTTTTGCCACTAAATTAGACATAGAATAGATTTGGTAAATCTAGAAGAACAATTTCGCACAAATTTACTTTGATTAAAAACCAACAAATGAAAGCTAGGTTTTAAAAATGAATTTTTACGAAAACTTCTCCAACTGTTTGGTCAATACATTAAAATCTTTCGGGTAAGGAGCCTCTACCGTAATGGGATTTCCATCCATTAATTTAAAACTCAAACTGTGCGCATGAAGTGCCACGCGGCGCATGAGCGGACGTTCCTCCGTATCTTTTTTCAGGTGAAAATTGCGCTTCAAATCAGATAGGTATACTTCTTTTCCCCCATACATTTCATCTGCCACAATCGGAGCATGGAGGCAGGTGAGGTGAATGCGAATTTGGTGCATTCGTCCCGTAATGGGCATACATTCCACGAGTGTGTAGCCTTTGTAAACACGTAACGTCTGAAACCAGGTCTCCGCATGTTTGCCGTTTGTGCGCGCAATAATCACCTTTCCATCTTTGAGTGGAAGAATGGGCAGGTTTACAAGTATGCCATCCCAGTCATGCATGCCTTCCACGACTGCATGGTAGCGTTTCGCCGTTTCCCGATGCTCGAATTGCATGGAAATGTGGCGGTATGCCTCGGGGTTTTTGGCAATCACCAAAGCCCCCGTCGTCTCTTTATCCAGCCGGTGACCCACCTGTGCATCCTCCGAGTACACTTTTGCGATACGCAAAATGCTGGGGGCATAATCATCTTTTCGCTCATCCAACGTCGCTATGCCGGATGGTTTATTGATGACAATAAAGTCATCGTTTTCAAAAAGAATGTAATCTTGTAATTTGTATTTCATATATCAGTCGCTAGTCACTAGTCACTAGTCGCTAGTCTTTAGTCCGGAGTTTCACCTCTCACCTCTCACCTCTTAATTCTAATTGGGTAAACTTATCTTCCCCATCGTCATCCACGGCGAATCACCCAGTCGGCGCGCCGCTCCCGGGGTCGGGTCCATCAAAGTTTCATTAGCAAGCAATGCGAATAATACAGCTTCTTTTGCTGCTGATTCAATTCCCAAAACCGCTGAATCTTGAATCGTAAATCCAGGCATTAAATTTTTCAAATGCTCCATCATCAACGGGTTCCGCGCGCCACCACCACTTACATAAATATGCGCTTGATGTAATCCCGTGTAATGTTGGATTGTCAGCGCGATACTTTCTGCCGTAAAGCGCGTTAATGTCGCTAAGAAATCAGCAGGGGTAATATCGGCAGGAGCTAGTTTTTCAATGCGCTCCAAGTTAAAATATTCAGGTCCAGTACTTTTGGGGAATGATTCTTTGAAAAAGGGAAGACCTAATAAGGCGGATAAAAAATCTGTATTTATTTTACCCGAACGGGCGATTTGAGCATCTTCATCAAAGGATTTTTCCGGATAATGGGTACGAACCCAAGCATCCATCAACGTATTTCCAGGTCCTGTATCTGTTACCAAGATGGCTTTGGGATCTTGATTAGCCGGCAAGTAGGTGAAATTACCTATGCCCCCAATGTTCAGCAAAATGCGTTCTTCACCTGCTTGGGTAAATAAAAAATAATCACCAAACATCGCTATTGGAGCACCCTCGCCGCCTGCCGCTATATGTTTTTGTCGAAAATCCGAAAGTGTAATGATTCCAGTTAAATGTGCCAAATGATCCCCATCGCCAATTTGCAGCGTCGAATGTGGAAGCTTGCCACTGCGATCCGGGCGGTGCATCACCGTCTGACCATGCGAGGCTATTATGTCAACTTCATCCGGTCTGATACCCCATGCTTGCAATGTTTTCAAAATTATGGCGGCATGTGTTCGCGCAATTTGCACGTTAAGGGTACTCAGACTCGGAAAATGGATGTTTTCTTGTGCAAATACGGCACGAATGGAAGTTTTAAAGCTTTCGTCAAAGGAAACAGAATCGAAATGAAGTAGTTCGCAATTTGTAGATAGGCCTTGGCCCGTAAACCGACAAAGCGCCATATCTAATCCGTCTAACGAGGTACCCGACATGAGGCCCAAGATTACTCGGGAGGGTTGTTGCGCAATGCGATAAAGTTTTTCAATTTGTGGATTCAATAGCTTTGTGCTTAACCCCTCTAGCTTCGCCAATCCTTTGAGGTTTGGCGAAGCTAAAAAAAAAGAGGGTGCACAAAGCTACGAAAAAAACAGCCAAGCGAGGTTGATTTTTCATCAAGTACTTGATAATTAATTGATAATTCCGTCGCAGGAATTCGTATCTTTAGGGCTTATTTATTTTACCTTTTTACCTTATGGCATTAGATGTAATTATCGTTGGTGGAGGCATTGTGGGCCTCGCGACAGCTCACCGTTTATTGGAATCAAAACCAAGTTTGAAAATCGCACTTTTCGAAAAAGAAAAAATGGTTTCCGTGCATCAAACGGGTAATAATTCCGGGGTTATTCACTCTGGACTTTACTATAAACCCGGTTCACTAAAAGCTAAAAATTGCATTGAAGGCTATCATCAGTTAATCGAGTATTGTCAAAAAGAAGATATTCCTTTTGAATTAACAGGTAAAGTAGTTGTTGCCAGTACACAAGAGCAGCGTCCGCAACTAGAGACTTTATTTCAACGCGGTCAGGAAAATGGCCTTGGTGGGTTAAAGAAATTGTCACCAGCGGAAATGCGTGAACATGAGCCACACGTAATTGGAGTAGAGGGTTTGTTTGTCCCTCAAACGGGAATTGTCGACTACCGCGCAGTTGCTGAAAAATTAGCCCAAGGAATTCAAGCCAATGGATGTGAAATGCATTTAGGCGAAAAAGTAACCAATATTACCAAAGGGCTTACCTTCTCAATCGTTGAAACCGAAAAGGCAGTTTACGAGGCAAAACTCATCATCAATTGTGCCGGTTTATATTCCGATCAAGTGGCGCAATGGACGCAAAAAGAGCCATTGGATATACGCATTGTCCCTTTCCGTGGTGAGTATTTTAAGTTGAAAAAAGACAAAGAATATTTAGTCAAGAATTTAATTTACCCAGTTCCCGATCCTAATTTCCCTTTCCTAGGTGTGCATTTTACGCGCATGATGCGCGGTGGTGTGGAGGCAGGACCCAATGCCGTTTTGGCATTTAAAAAAGAAGGGTATAAAAAATTAGGTATTAATGCCAAAGAACTTTGGGACACCTTAAGTTGGCCAGGCTTTCAGAAAGTTGCCGTTAAATATTGGGAGATGGGCCTTGGTGAAATGTATCGCAGTTTTTCCAAAGAAGCTTTTACAAAAGCTTTACAAGTACTTATTCCCGAAATTCAAATCAATGATTTAGTTGAAGGAGGTGCCGGCGTTCGCGCGCAAGCATGTGATCGCACGGGAGGTTTGTTGGATGATTTCTCGATCGTTCAAGATGAGAAGGTTATCAATATTTTAAATGCTCCAAGCCCAGCGGCGACATCTGCTTTATCTATTGGTAAGTCGGTAGCCGAAATGGCGCTGGTGCGGTTTGAGTAAATTTCAAAGACGCGATACTTCGCGTCTTTGAAGAGAAATAGACGCGAAGTATCACGTCTGCACAGTATAATAGACGCGAGGTATCGCGTCTCTACAGTGTAATATTCGCGAAGTATCGCGTCTCTACAGTATAATAAACGCGAGGTATCGCGTCTCTACAAATTTGGCGCGAGTTTTCGCGTCATGGAAAAAATGATCCGTCACCAACATGAAATTATTGCTTAATTACCTTACTCATTACCGCTGGCGTGTTTTTGCAGCGCTAGGTCTCGCTGCCACCAACCAGATTTTTTCGTTAATGGATCCCTACATTTTTCGAAAAATTATCGATGACGTAGCCGCGGTTTATCATGCCGATACACACACCATGGCACAATTCGTAGATGCCATTTGGCCTTTAGCCTTAGCGTCTGTAGGTGTGGCTTTTGTTAGTCGGGTGGCGAAAAATTTTCAAGACTATATGATTAATACAGTCACCCAAAAGGTGGGGGCCAATTTATATTCCGATGGCATCCGACACTCCCTGGAATTGCCTTATGAAACCTTTGAAGACCAACGATCCGGCGAAACGCTAGGAAAATTGCAAAAGGTCAGAACCGATGTGGAGAAGTTGATTACGCTAGGCATCAACATCCTATTCCAGTCGGTGATTGCGCTTGTCTTCATCTCGATCTATGCATTTTCTGTGCATTGGATGATTATGCCTTTATTTCTTGTAACGGGTCCACTTATCGCGTGGGTATCCTCCGTTTTAAGTAAAAAAATCAAAGTCATTCAAATCGAAATTGTCAAAGAATCGACCGGTTTAGCAGGATCTACGACCGAATCCCTACGCAATATCGAGTTGGTGAAATCACTGGGTTTAGCCGAACAGGAAATTGCACACTTAAATGCAACAACGGAGAAAATCCTAAAACTCGAATTGAAAAAGGTTCGCTATGTGCGCTCCATGGCCTTCGTGCAAGGGACATGCGTGAACCTTTTGCGTATGCTCATGGTCGTGGTATTAATTTATTTAATCTATCAAGGCAAAATTACCATTGGTCAATTCTACTCACTCAACATCTACTCATTCTTCTTATTTAATCCCTTGCAAGAGATCGGAAATGTGGTCAACACCTTCCGCGAAGCCGAGGTATCATTGCAAAATTTTGAACAGATTTTAGCTATTCCAGGCGAGCAAAAGCCGGAAAATCCGAAGGCAATTACGCATATTGAAGATTTGACATTTGATCATGTGTCATTCCAACATCAATCCGCGACCCAAGAAGCGCTGTCCGATATTTCATTTCAAGTCAAAGGTGGCGAAACCATCGCGTTTGTTGGACCATCCGGTGCAGGGAAATCCACGCTAGTGAAATTACTTGTGGGTTTATATCGTCCGAAAAAAGGAAATATATATTACAATGGTGAGCCAGAGAATGCCATTGATTTTGACCAACTGCGTAAAAAAATTGGTTTTGTGACTCAGGATACTCAATTGTTTTCCGGCTCGATTCGAGAGAATTTATTGTTCGTAAATCCGTATGCGACCGATGCCCAATGTATGGAGGTGTTAGAAAAAGCGGCATGTCAGAGTTTGTTGGCGCGCGCCGACAAAGGCCTTGATTCACTCATTGGGGAAGGTGGTGTAAAAGTATCAGGAGGGGAGAAGCAACGTTTAAGTATTGCCCGAGCATTATTGCGTGATCCGAATTTATTGGTTTTTGATGAAGCAACTTCAGCGTTAGACTCCTTAACGGAAGAAGAAATTTCTGAAACGATTCGTGCAGTTTCGCAAAATGCGGAGCATTTGACTATCTTGATCGCCCACCGTTTGTCCACGATTATGCATGCCACGCGCATCTATGTTTTGGAGAAAGGGAAAGTGGTCGAATCGGGGAATCACGCTAGTTTGTTGGCCGACAAAGGTTTGTATTACGCCATGTGGCGCCAACAAGTAGGGGAAAACAAATAAATTATTTTGAATTTCCTTGATTAGCCATATATTGTTTGGCAATCCTTTGGCTTGAACAAATCGGATTGCGTATATTTGTCGTTTGAAAAAATTTAATCCTATGTCATTAAACAAATTCTCAAGAACCTTAACTCAAGAAGTGACAAATCCTGCGGCGAAAGCAATGCTTTATGGCATTGGATTAACTGCCGAGGATATGGATAAGGCCCAGATAGGTATTGCAAGTACCGGTTACGAAGGTAATCCATGCAATATGCACTTAAATGGCTTATCGGTTCATGTGAAAAAGGGAATTCAAGAAAATGGCATGGTGGGTTTAATCTTTCATACGATAGGTGTGTCAGATGGTATGACCAATGGAAACGACGGAATGAGTTATTCTTTACCATCTCGTGATATTATTGCCGATTCAATTGAAAATGTTGTGGGGGCACAATGGTACGATGGTGTTATAGCGGTCGTGGGTTGTGACAAAAATATGCCAGGAGCGATGATGGCATTAGCACGTTTGAACCGTCCAGGAATGTTGGTTTATGGTGGTACCATTCGGTCCGGAATCTACAAAGGAGAAAAATTAGATATTGTATCAGCTTTCGAAGCGCTGGGTAAGAAATATGCGGGCACCATTTCAGATGAAGATTACGAAGGGGTTATTCGGAATTCAATTCCGGGTGCGGGGGCTTGTGGAGGCATGTACACAGCGAATACGATGGCATCTTCCATGGAGGCAATGGGCTTAGTTTTGCCAAATTCCTCGACATACCCAGCTACGCACGAAGGAAAGAAAGCAGAGTGTTTGGCAATCGGTGCAGCGATGAAAGTATTATTGGAGAAAAATATTTGTCCGCGCGACATCATGACCCGACATGCATTTGAGAATGCGATGACGGTCGTAATGGCATTAGGTGGAAGTACCAATGCCGTGTTGCATTATTTGGCTATTGCACATTCTGCGGGGGTGAAATTTGACTTAAAAGACATTCAAGATATTTCAGATCGTACACCATTGATGGCTGATTTGAAACCTTCCGGTAAATATTACATGGAGGATGTTTTGGCGATTGGGGGAATGCCCGCGATCTTAAAATATTTGTGGAAAGAGGGTTATTTGCATGGTGAATGTTTGACTGTGACAGGTAAAACAATGGCTGAAAATTTGGCGGATGCGCCAGATTTGGATTTTGATTTACAAAAAATCATTTTTCCAAAATCGAAGGCATTGAAATCATCTGGACATATTCAAGTCTTGTATGGCAATTTAGCCACAGAAGGCGCCATTGCGAAGATTACTGGAAAAGAAGGCGAGCGATTTGAGGGGCTAGCGAAAGTGTGCGATCGTGAAGAAGATGTGATGGAATTTTTATCCAAAGGAGAGATTAAAGCAGGGCATGTAGTCGTTATTCGTAATGAGGGACCGAAAGGTGGACCAGGGATGCCCGAAATGTTAAAGCCAACCTCTGCTTTGATGGGAGCTGGTTTAGGGAATTCGGTAGCGATGATTACCGACGGACGTTTCTCTGGAGGCACACACGGATTTGTGGTGGGTCACGTAACGCCAGAAGCACAAGATGGGGGAAATATCGCCTTGGTGAAAGATGGAGATAAGATTACGATCGATGCAGTTGACAATAAAATCATTTTGCATGTGTCAGATGAGGAGTTGGCAGAACGTCGGAAGGCGTGGAAACCATTGGTTTCACCGCATACATCAGGCGTTTTACGGAAGTATATCAAAAATGTTGCCTCAGCGAGTTTAGGCTGTGTGACAGATTTATAAAAAATCATAATTACCCTTTTTTTCTATCATGCGATGGCTTAATTTAGCCTTTCCTTGATTTTAAAAACCAAATAGAATGAATACCATGGGACAAACCCAAACTCAGACTGCTGATTCGAACCAGGCCGACCAGAAAAAATTCTTGACGGGCGCTCAGGCGATTATGGAATCTTTGGTTGCGCAAGGGGTTACGACTATTTTTGGGTATCCGGGGGGTGCGATTATGCCAACCTACGATGCGCTATTTGATTATCAAGATCGGTTGAAGCACATATTAGTGCGTCATGAGCAGGGTGCTGGTCATGCCGCGCAAGGCTATGCTCGTATGTTGAATAAAGCAGGCGTTTGCATGGTAACTTCAGGTCCTGGAGCGACCAATTTGATTACTCCAATTGCTGATGCGATGTTGGATTCAACGCCTTTAGTATGTCTTGTGGGCCAAGTTAAAGGAAATTTACTCGGTACAGATGCGTTTCAAGAATGTGATTTAATGGGGATTTCCATGCCAGTGACGAAATGGAATTATCAAGTGTTGGATCCCAACGAGATTCCAGAAATCATCGCCAAAGCATTTTACATTGCAGAATCGGGTCGCCCCGGTCCAGTATTGATTGATATTACACGCACCGCTCAGTCTGAAATGATGACGGAGCCCTTTAAATTCACACCTTGCACATCCATTATCTCGTATAAACCACGTATCGAGCCGAAGAAGGAGCATTTAGAGGCAGCTGCTAAGTTGATCAATGGGGCAAAAAAACCCTATATATTAGCGGGTCACGGAATCATTATCTCAGGTGCAGAAAAAGAATTAAATGAATTAGTTGACAAAGCAGGAATTCCCGTGGCGACAACTTTATTAGGCATGTCCTCCATGGATGCGGATCACCCCATGTTCGTTGGCTGGCCCGGTATGCATGGAAATTACGGCGCTAATGTATTAACAAATTCATGCGATGTGCTAATCGCTATTGGTATGCGTTTTGATGACCGGATAACGGGAGATTTGTCGACCTATGCAAAACAGGCGAAAGTAGTTCACATTGAAATTGATCCAGCGGAAATTGATAAAAACGTAAAAGCAGATGCACCGGTAGTAGGTGATGCCAAATCCGCTTTGCGTGCGCTTTTGCCGCTGATTAAGCCTGCGGAACATAAAGAATGGCGTGCGGAATTTGACGCATTTGATAAAGAAGAATATGAAAAAATTACCTTGAAAGATGTATTTCATGATGGGAATCAAATTAAAATGGGTGAAGCCATTGCCATGTTGTCTGATAAGACAAAAGGGGAGGCTGTGATTGTAACGGATGTAGGTCAACATCAAATGGTGACTAACCGGTATTATCGGTTTAAGAAAAGGAATTCAAGTGTGACATCAGGTGGAGCAGGAACGATGGGTTTTGCCCTACCGGCGGCATTTGGGGCAAAAGTAGCTGTTCCAGAACGCGAAGTTGTGGCTGTGATTGGAGACGGTGGTTTCCAGATGACTTTACAAGAGTTGGGTACAATCGCACAAAGTAAATTGCCCGTTAAAATCATTATTCTGAATAATAATTTCTTAGGAATGGTGCGTCAGTGGCAAGAGTTGTTTCATGCACGTCGTTACTCTTTCGTTGAATTAGAAAATCCAGATTTTATTATGATAGCCAAAGGTTTTGGTATTGAAGGTCATAAAGTATCTGATCGCGGTTTGTTAAATGAGTCGCTAGACACCCTATTGAATTCCGAGACGCCTTATATTTTAGAAATTGTATGTGAAAAAGAGGGAAATGTTTTCCCAATGGTGCCTTCGGGCAGTACCGTAACCAATGTGAGGCTAGAGTAATATGTTGACAAATTATACACTTTCTGTATTTACCACGAACACGGTAGGTTTATTAAATCGAATTACGATCATTTTCACGCGTCGCCGACTGAACATTGAGAGTTTAACGGTTTCGGAAACAGAGCGTCTCGGGGTTTCACGTTTTACGATTGTTATCCGAAATGAAAATCGGGATGTCGTAGAGAAGTTGGTGCGCCAAATCCGAAAAGTAACGGATGTCCTAGCTGTCTATGGTTATTTAGATGATGAAATTATATATAATGAAGTTGCGCTTTTTAAGTTGGCAACGCCACTTGGTGGCGAGCCGATTGACGTGAAAACGATTAATTTAGATTGGAATGCTAAAGTGGTCCATTGGGGATTGGAATATGTGGTGGTAGAGAAAAATGGAACGGGTGATGAATTAGGTGAATTTTATAACTACTTGAAAAAGTGGGAAATATTAGAGTATATCAAATCGGGTCGTATTGCTGTAGGTAAGACGGAAAAAGGTTTGGTGGAATTTCTTCCCGAGGGTAATTGGGAAATCGTATAATCGAAAAAGTTTATAAATTAAAAGACAAAAAAATGGCAAAGATTAATTTCGGTGGAGTTGTTGAAGACATCGTAACACGAGAAGAGTTTCCTTTAGAGAAAGCTAGACAAGTATTAGCTGATCAAACAATCGCAGTAATTGGTTACGGCGTTCAAGGTCCAGGTCAGGCGCTTAACATGAAAGACAATGGTCTGAATGTGATTGTAGGCCAACGGAAAGGAAAAACTTATGACAAAGCTGTTGCTGACGGTTGGGTTCCAGGTGTAACTTTATTCGAAATCGAAGAAGCATTGGAAAAAGGAACGATTATTTGTTACTTACTTTCGGATGCTGCTCAAATCGAATTATGGCCAACGGTTAAGAAATATTTGACGGCTGGGAAGTCGCTTTACTTCTCACATGGATTTGGAATTACGTATAAAGAAAAAACTGGAATCGTTCCTCCGGCGGATGTAGATGTATTTTTAGCTGCTCCAAAAGGATCAGGTACATCTTTGCGTCGTTTGTTCGTAGCTGGTAAAGGCTTGAACTCTTCATTCGCTGTATACCAAGATGCAACAGGAAAAGCACGTGAAAAGTGTATCGCTATGGCGATTGGTGTAGGTTCAGGATATTTATTTGAAACTGATTTCTACAAAGAAGTTACGTCTGACTTAACTGGTGAGCGTGGAACTCTAATGGGTGCTATCCAAGGTATTTTCGCTGCACAATACGAAGTGTTACGCGCGAACGGTCACTCTCCATCAGAAGCATTTAACGAAACAGTGGAGGAATTGACGCAATCGTTAATGCCATTAGTAGCTGAAAATGGAATGGATTGGATGTATGCCAATTGCTCTACGACGGCGCAACGTGGTGCTTTGGATTGGTGGAAACCTTTCCGCGACGCGACTAAGCCTGTATTCGAGAAATTATACAACTCTGTAAAAACGCAAGCAGAAGCAGAGCGCTCAATTACATTGAATTCTCAACCGGATTACCGCGTGAAATTAGATGCTGAATTGAAAGAAATGGCAGATATGGAAATGTGGAGAGCAGGTGCTGCGGTACGTAGCTTACGTCCGGAAAACAACTAACTTTAACTTGCTTTAATTGGAGTCGCTTGGAATGATCCAAGCGACTTTTTTTATTGGCGGGCTTTTGGTTTTTTGTACATTTACAAGGCATGGAATTCAACAAACTTAATCACGTTCCAAGCCTCGAAGAAATCAAGCAAGCTGCTAAACAAATCCAAAAGGTCGTTCGCGAATCTCCATTGGAATATGCAGCCTGTCAGTCTGAACGGTACGGAGCAAACATTTATTTGAAGCGAGAAGATTTGCAGGGTGTTCGATCCTACAAAATTCGTGGTGCCTTCCATAAAATTTCAAGTATTCCTGTCGAACTACGCGCTCAAGGAATCGTAGCTGCTTCTGCAGGAAACCACGCGCAAGGCGTAGCGCTTGCCTGCGCACTTTTGGGGATTCAAGCCTATATATTTATGCCCAAAAATACGCCTTTGCAAAAAGTGGAGGCTGTTCGATTTCATGGGCAAGAACGCGTTAAAATTAAATTAATTGGCGAAACCTTCGACGAGGCGTATGCAGCATCACTCGCTTTTTGTGCGAAGAATAACGCAATCTACATTCCTCCATTTGACGACTTTGATATCATTGCAGGCCAAGCCACCGTTTGTCTTGAAATCTTAGATCAAGTTCCTGAATCACTTGATTACCTTATTTTAGCTGTTGGCGGTGGCGGTTTGGCCGCTGGCTCAGCCCTGATTCTCGACTATTTATCTCCTAATACGCGTCTAATTGCTGTTGAGCCAGAAAAAGCAGCATCGTTGACCGTAGCCATGGCACATGGTGCTCCTGTGGTTTTACAGGAAATAGATTCATTTGTGGATGGCGCTGCGGTTAAACGCATGGGTGACAAAACGTTTGAAATAATTCAAAATCGAATCGATCGTGTATTAGCTATTGAAAAAAGCCATTTATGTCAAACTATGCTAGATTTGTATCAATTTTATGGCATGATCGTTGAACCCGCTGGAGCGTTGTCGGTGGCTGCTTTATCCACCATCGCAGCCGAAATTAAAGGCAAGACTGTTGTTTGTGTAGTTTCTGGAGGAAATTTTGATCCGAAGCGTTTCCCTGAAATTCGCGAATTCGCAAAAATTGCTCAAAAAGAATAATTTTTTTCAAATTTTTCACTCCAATATAAAATCGTATTTAAGATTATTTATCTTTTTTGTGTCTAATTATGGTTAAAAAATCTGTAATTGTGCTTTTTTTTCAGTAAAACTAGTTAATTAGTCTAATTAGTGTTCATGCGCGTAATTGCTTCCTAATCTAAAATAATTTAGTTTTACGCTCTAATTAGCAAACAAGCCGCATGAGTAATCGCATTCAAATTTTTGATACTACGCTTCGAGATGGAGAACAAGTTCCAGGTTGTCAGTTAAACCGAGAGGAAAAAGTTGAGGTAGCTAGAGAGCTTGAAAAATTAGGCGTTGATGTCATAGAGGCTGGTTTTCCCATTTCATCTCCTGGTGATTTTGCTTCGGTAAAAGCCATTGCTGAATCGGTTACAGAGTCGACCGTTTGTGCGTTAACGCGCGCCAAAAAAGAAGATATAGATGCTGCTGTAGCAGCCTTACAATCGGCTCGTCGTCCGCGTATTCATACGGGAATCGGTTCATCAGATGTTCATATTAAACATAAGTTTAATTCAACTCGCGAAGAAATTATCGAGCGTGGGGTGTGGGCTGTAAAGTATGCCAAATCCTTCGTTGAAGATGTCGAATTCTTCGCCGAAGATGCTGGTCGGGCCGATTTACCATTCCTTGCTAAATTAACTTCCGAAGTTATCAAAGCGGGTGCGACGGTTGTCAACTTGCCTGATACAACTGGATATCTTTTGCCAAATCAAATGTTTGATCGCATCACTTATTTGTTTGAACATGTTGATAATATTCATCAGGCAACAATTTCCATGCACAATCACAATGATTTAGGATTAGCGACGGCAAATACCATGGCAGGTATTCAGGCAGGTGCGCGTCAAGTGGAAGTAACGATCAATGGAATTGGAGAGCGAGCCGGAAATACCTCATTAGAGGAGGTTGCCATGATCCTAAATGTTCACAAAGATTTGGGATATACGACAGGAATTAATCCGAAATATTTATACCCAACAAGTTGCTTGGTTTCGAATTTGATGGGTATGCCTGTGCAGGCCAACAAAGCGGTTGTTGGCGCCAATGCGTTCGCCCATTCATCCGGAATTCACCAAGATGGATTTTTAAAGCATGCGCAAAATTATGAAATCATGAATCCGGAGGATGTGGGCGTGCCTTCTTCCGCGATCTTATTGACCTCACGTTCTGGTCGGGCAGCCTTGCGCCACCGACTAAACATCTTGGGATTTGATTTTGAAAAACCTGAATTAGATAAAATTTATACGCGCTTTATTTTGATGGCCGATGCCCGAAAAATGATTCATGATGAAGATCTGAAAGAGTTAGTTGGTTAATCAACCATCCGAGGGACGCGCAAGTGTCCCTTTTTTATTTCACGCTACTCGCCAATTTGATTTGATTAGCCTCTAGAATTTGTAGAATTTGCAAATTGATTTCTTGTTTCACTAGTTGGAATTTAGCAAAGTCTTTCGTTTGTACGAAGAAGGTTACGCTGATTTCCAGCGCGTACAAGCCGAATCCCTCAAACACAACTTTAGGTGCTTTCTTTTTACATAAAGCATCCTCGAGAATCGTTTTCTCAATAGCTGCTATGGCAGGTTCAATTTGATTCGTTTGCGTTTGAAGGTCACAGGTTAAGGTAAATTTAGCCCGACGGAATTCGCGATCTGTCAAATTTTCAAGGGACTGTGATGTAAGCAATCGGTTTGGAATCACAATTAAATTTCCATCCACGCCTCGAAGGCGCGTACTACGAAAGCCAATTTTTTCGATGTCGCCAGAGATTGTGCCAACTTGGATCGTGTCACCAACTACGAAGGGTAGGTCTAAAAAAATAGTAAACGACGCAAATAGATTCTCGAGCGTTTCTCTTGCGGCCAAAGCAAGCGCTAAACCACCTAAACCTACCCCTGTAATTAAGGCAACTACATCTACTTCGAAAATACGACCGAGTAAAACAAAACTCGCACCGGTGATAATAAAGACCATGGATAGGTCGTTTATAAACGGAATGAATTGCTGTTTTGCTTTCTCGCCTACCCCCTTCCATTTTTCTTGAGCGACCAAAATACCCACTTTCATTAAGCGAATGATTACCCATGTGAAAGAAAGAATAAGCGTTGTTTCAAAGGTCTTTTTGACTAAATATAATAGGCCAAATTTATCTATTGACGCGATATTCCAGGTTTGTGGTATATGTAAGTTTTGAGATGCCAGATAGAGGAATACCCAAAAGAGCAATAACTCAAAGGGCTTCCGTAATAACTGAATACAATCTTGAATAGAGACCGATTCTACAGGAATGAATCGGTATACAAGTTTAGAAAACGAATTGGAAATAAAACGGCGAATTAAAATCCCTACAAGTAAAACTCCCAAAAACGCGAGTAAATCAAAAGCAGTATTTTCAAGCCATACCCATTTATGTAATCTTTCCATACATCATGAAAACAAATTATGATTTCAAATATAGCTAATATCTTATTCGATTATGAAAAAAATTACGACCTTTGCAGACTTGAATTATATAATAGAGCCGATTTTAACCGCATGATTTACAAGCAATTGATTTATACCCAACTTTCTAAAAAGGCTCTCCGAGTATTTTTTTGTGCCTCATTTTGTTTTTCATTTGGCATTTTTCAAACGTCCTTCGCGCAGACTATTGTAAATTCTCCGCTCTCTTACATAGGTATGGGGGAAATCTATCCGGCCGAAACACCTTCAAATTCCATGATGGGAGGAATTGGAATTTCCAATTCGAATGGAATCTACTCGAATCAAATGAATCCAGCGTTACTAGCTCGAAACCGTTACACAGTATTAGAAGCTGGAATTAATGCGGAATTAAAAAATATGCAAGATTACCGTCAGCGCCAACAAGTTTTGGGGGGTAATTATCAATCATTTAGTTTAACCTTACCCATGTCAAATCGTTGGACCATGTCATTCGGGATCCGTCCGCATTCTAATGTTAATTATGAGACTAAATCATACCGAAGATTAAATGTTTTAGGTGTAGATAGTTTGATTTATGGCTACAAAGGAACAGGGGGCGTAAGTAAATTAACAATGAATCATGGCGTTCGTATTGGAAAAGAATTTTACATTGGATTAGAAACTGCGTATTTATTTGGAACAGTTTCGCGTCAAGTATCAACGCAAAATTTGTCTGATGGGCAATACTACAAGATACAACTTGAAAATGCGACACGTTATTCTGACTTTTCATTTAAAGCGGGAATAGCCTATCGGCACATGATTAAAAATGATATTTTCCTTAATCTAGGAGCGACATTTGATTTATCTAATCAGCTAGGTGCAACGAATTTACGTCGTTTTGCCACCTTAGATTTGACTGGATTAAATGTGATTAACTCGGATACACTTGAAAAAGAGACGAAGTTCAATCAAAAAATCCCTGTTGCCCAGCGCTTTGGTATTAGTTTAGAGAAACCGGCGGTATGGATGGTTGGCGTTGATTATTCACGCACAAATTGGACTGCTATTCAAAATAATTTAGGCCGGTCAGCCAAATTGCCTACTACCTCAACAATTGCCTTTGGTGCGGAATATACACCCGATTTTGAATCTATTTCAAATTTCTTCAAACGAACTACCTACCGTGTAGGTTACAGTTATGCAACAACCCCATATGATTTCGCGGGGAATGGGCGTTTTGCGAAAGATGAATTTGTTAGCGGAGGATTCGCTTTCCCATTACGTAATTTCTTGAATTACATTAACATTTCATACCAGTTCGGCCGAAGAGGGTTGTTGGCCGACAACGCCCTTGAAGAACAATACCAGCGCGTTGTGATTGGATTAACCCTAGGAGATGCCTGGTTCCAGAAAGTCAAACTAAACTAATATCGTATCCATGCGCCAGCTTCGGATTATTTATTTGTTCGGTTGGGTCATTTGCCTTCTCGCTTGCAGCGAACAAAAAAAATCTGTTAACTTAATATTTAAAGGTCCAAAATCAGAACTTTCAGGTATCGATATGATTTATTCTGATTCTGCCCGTGCAGTTGTTCGCATGGTTACGGAGAGTCAAATTACGACGCCAACGGAAGATCGAATTTACCCCAAAGAGATGAAGCTTTGGTTTTATGATAAATTGGGAAATGTAACCTCGATGATTCGAGGAGATTCTGCGCATTTTTTTCGACAAACTAATTCGTACCGTTTAATGGGTCATGTGGTTATCAATAACCAATTAAAAGGGGAGCTGATTAAGACCGATGAGTTTACCTGGTTACCAGGGGAAAAGCGGATTTTCACAGAAAAACCCGTTTCAATCAAAACGCGAACGGATATTATTCACGGCGTAGGCTTAGACGCAGCGCAAGATTTTTCAACGTATTCGTTGCGGCATGTGACTAATTCTATTTTGACCGTAGATGAATTACCCACTAATTAATCTACCCCCTTCAATGCGATTCTAGTTGAGTCAAATGAAAAAATTTGCTCATTATTTCCCCACTCATGGCGCATAAACGTGATTATTTCAGCAATGTCAATCGCATGTAATTTCGGATTTGCAGGCATGTAACCTGACGCAGATTTACGCCCTTGTTTGATTAACTTGGCCAGATCATTAGCAGGAATTTTACTTTTTGTGATAGCTGGATATAAATTTCGAAGACCTAGCCCATTCGATTGGTGGCAATTAGCGCAATTATTTTCATATTGAACTCTCCCCTCAATCACATATTGCTCATGGAGAATCTCCTCTTTAGACTGGCACGCGATAAAACTAAAAGCCAAAGCGGCTAACAATATGTGTTTCATTTTAGTAAGATTTCTAAATCTTCAATTAGGTGATTTACTTCTTCTTCTTTTGTTCCATCGTAAATTCCACGGATGTGACGCTGCTTATCCACTAGGATAAAGGCACCGCTGTGCACAAATCCACCTACCTCATTTTTATCTTCTTGTGTTGTCACCATATAGCTTTTTTCTCCCAAGGCATAAATGGCTTTTTTGTCACCTGTCAGCATGTTCCAGCGCGGAGCTTTTACGTCTAAGCGACTCGCATATTGCCTTAAAATATAAGGTTTGTCAAAATCAGGGTCAATGCTATGCGATAGGATTCGAATTTGATCATTCGTTGCATAACGTTCATAAATACGCAGCAACTGCGTTTTCATTTTTGGACAAATCGTTGGACACGTCGTAAAAAAGAAGTCGGCAATGTAGATTTTCCCCTCCATATCTTTTTCGCTTACCCAGATTGAATCCTGATTAAGGAATCTAAACGGAGGGATTTGGTGGTATATCGTATCTGTTTTTCCACCAATAATACGTGTTTGGTGCCTTCCTAAAAAGGGCAGTTTTTTGTCTTGCGTGCAACTCAATGCGACAAATAAAAGACTAGCGAGAAAGATACGTTTTAGCGGCATGAAGACTTGAGTCTGTTGATGTTTTTAATCGGGTCAATGCAGAATATTGTGATTGAAGGTAGGTTAATTTTTCGCCAACGGCCAATTTAGATAAGCTGTCGAGTGAAAACTGATGCATCCATTCCATCATAGATTGATCTGCCTGATCTAGTGCATGGATAATTTGTTTAATGTGTACAGAATCTTTTCCTTTGGAAATGCTATCTAAGGAGGATTTGAATGAAATCAATTGTTCGGTTTGCGGCATTAACGTATCGTGAAGTTTCAATACTTTTTCTTGTAATGCGGAACTCAATTTTTCTTCTGCAGTCGTACAAGCAAAAGCTGTCGTAAGGAAGACTATCGTAACGATTATTTTAAGCATGATTTGATTGAATTAATTTTCGAACATTTTCTTTAAGCTCAACATATCCTTGCGTCCCTCCAATCATTTTGGCAATCTCATCCACGCGATCTTCCCCTTTCAGTTCTCTGAGGCTAGTAACTGTTTTTTCACCTGCATGATCCTTGTAAACGAACCAATGATGCGCACCTGCTGCTGCAATTTGGGGCAGGTGGGTAATGGCAATGATTTGATGTGAATGGCTCATTTGTGTTAACATTTGGCCAATTTTAATTGCAATTTCACCTGAAACGCCGGTATCTATTTCATCTAAAATGAGGGTAGGCAATGCGCGTTTTTCAGCTAACAAGTGCTTAATTGAAAGCATGAGTCGGCTCATTTCTCCTCCCGAAGCAATTTGGCGAAAGGGCTTAGGCGCCAGTCCTTTATTTGCCGAAAACAATAATTGGATTTTATCAATCCCTGAAATTTGTATTTCTTGTTCCCGTATTTCCCAATCGAGTGTTGCGTTTGGAATGCCGAGTGCTTGTAGTGATTCTTGTAATTTGTGGGTGATGGGTTTGTAGACCTCCCTGCGGTTAGCTTGTAATTGAGCAGCTTGGGTTTGGGCTAATTTAAAGGTTGATGCTACCTGTTTTTCTGCCAAAGCCAGTGCTTCGTCTAGATTGGCATGACTCGAAATCTGATTATCAATGTCATCACGAAGCTGAATCAATTGGTCAATCTCTCGTAACTGGTATTTTTGAAGTAGACGATTTAGTAAATCAAGTCGCTGTTGAGATTGGATTAATTCGTTCGGATCAGACTGGAAATTTTGAGCTTCTCGTTCAATTTCGTTGGCCAAATCTTTTGTCTCTAGCCAAATACTCTCTAACCTTTTTTGCCAGCTCGCATAATCTTCTCCAAATTTACTTAGTATATTAACTTGTTGTAACGCGGCACGCATTTGCTCAACAGTTGATATATCGGCTGCGCTCATTAAATTAGCCAGCTGCGCTAGTCTTTCGTTGATTTGCTCAGCGTTTTGTCCTTTTTCTACCAGGGAACGAAGCGATTCATATTCATTAGGCAGGAGGTTTGCGTCGCTTAATTCCTGGAATTGAAATTGCAAAAAATCTAGTCCTTGTGTTCCTTCGGCTGCTTTTTTTTGTAATGCTTGCAGGTCCTTTATCGCTTGATTGTATAGTCGATAGCTCGTTTGGTAGGCCAATTTAAGCTTCTGGTTTTGCGCAAAACTGTCCACTAACTCCAGTGTAAAATCTGTATTGGCGAGCCACCAGGTGTCTTGTTGGGAATGTATGTCAACCAATTCTTGGCCAATTTTTTTTAGCGAATCTAAGTTGACTGGACTGTCATTTACGAATGTACGTGATTTGCCTTGTGGGTTAATTTCACGTCGGATAATACATGGTTCTTCGAAATCAATACCTTCTTCTTCGAAAATTTGTTGGATGTGCGGATAAGGCGCTACTGAAAATGTGCCCTCGATAATGCACTTTTTTTCTGGGTCAAAGAGAGATTTTCCGTCGGATCGGGCACCCATAAGTAGGGAGATTGCACCTAGCAAAATCGATTTGCCGGCACCCGTTTCTCCCGTGATCACACTCAAGCCGTCGGATAGGCTCAAATTAATTGAGTCTATGAGGGCGTAATTTTGAATGTGTAGGTGCTTAATCATGTAATGGTATTCGAATTCGAATTTACACAAAAATATGTTGTTCGATTTTTTATTTCCAAGCTTAAAAGGTTTTTGATGAATTTTATCAATAATTTGTACCTTTGGAAAAATTTCTTGCCTACGTATATTTAATCCCTACCCAATGAGTGTTTTAGTTAACAAGAATTCGAAAATTATAGTCCAAGGATTTACCGGAACTGAAGGTACCTTTCATGCCGAACAAATGATTGCCTACGGTACGCAGGTTGTAGGCGGGGTTACTCCAGGAAAAGGTGGTGGTTCTCATTTAGATAAGCCTATTTTTAATACGGTTTCAGAAGCGGTTGCTAAAACGGCAGCGGATACGTCTATCATTTTTGTTCCGCCTGCTTTTGCTGCAGACGCAATTATGGAGGCTGCTGAAGCTGGCATTAAAGTGATTATTTGTATCACGGAAGGAATTCCGACGAAAGATATGATCATTGCAAAAGAATATATACAAAATTTTGATTGCCGATTAATCGGACCTAATTGCCCGGGAGTAATGACAGCTGAAGAATGTAAAGTAGGCATTATGCCTGGTTTTATTTTCCAGAAAGGTCGGGTGGGTATCGTTTCCAAATCAGGTACTTTAACGTATGAGGCAGTAGATCAATTAACTAAAGCTGGATTAGGCCAAACAACTGCTATCGGAATCGGTGGTGACCCTATTATTGGTACAACCACTAAAGAAGCGGTTGAACTTTTAATGAATGATCCAGAAACAGAGGGTATTGTGATGATTGGAGAAATTGGTGGAGGCATGGAAGCTGAAGCAGCACTTTGGATTAAAGCAGACGGGAATCGTAAACCGGTCGTAGGCTTTATCGCTGGCCAAACAGCCCCAAAAGGACGCCGAATGGGTCATGCGGGTGCGATTATTGGTGGGGCGGATGATACAGCAGAAGCAAAAATGAAGATCATGAAAGAATGTGGAATTCATGTTGTTTATTCTCCTGCAGATATTGGTGAAACGATGATTAAGGCGTTAGCTGGAAAATAATAAAATCAAAAGGATGCATCCTTTAGTTCAAAAATCTGCTCACCTGAACTTAATTAGCCAGGTAAGCAGATTTTTTTTATGGGGTTTACTTAGCCTATTTGTGCAAGTAGGACATGCGCAATGGAAGCAATCACATGCATTTGAGAAGGAATGGATGGTGTATCAGCCAACCGTCAAGGGGTTTTTACCCTATATTGCATCAAAACATTTTGGGTATAAATCAAAATCACTGGCTGTAAATCCGGCTGATTATCCGAATGGATATTTACGGATTAATCCCGAGGCTGATTATCAATTATTTATTCAAGGGGAATTTCAGTTATTTCTGTCTAAGGGACAGTTAATTCGTTTGTCGCTCGATAGTTTACAGCAAAAGTATACGGACGAGAGTCAGCTTGTTATGACAATTTATAGTTCTGATTTGAAGGGGCTGCCGAGCGAGTTTAGCGTCGAACGGAAAGTTTTAGAAAACGCCGACTCGATGGCCGATTTTCTAACCATAAAACGCCGAAATTCATTTATTTTTTATCAATTTTTCGGCTTTTCTTTTTTGGTTTTACTTCTATTTATTGGAATCTTGTTTGCGGTTTTTCCACGCTATTTTCACACGTATTACCGTTTTTCAGATTGGATTCATTGGGAGGTAAAAGAAGATGCCGTATTAAAAAGCCCCTTTGCCTTCCCTAATTTATGGGTCATTTTTACATTGAGTCTAATTACGGCGTGTTTGTCATTTTTTAACCGGCTCATGCAGCAATCTAATGATGCGCTTTTCGAATCGTGGGAAAACGTCCAAACCATTGGAGCATCTCTCGGATTTTTAGGTATAAAAACTTTGATTGCCTTTATTTTGTTTATTTCGCGGTATTTTGTTTTTAAATTGTTCGCAAATTTATTTCGCTTGTCCCAAGTGCCTAAGGCTCACTATTTCAAATCCTTACAGACTAATTTTCAATTTTTTACTGGTTTATTTTTATGCGTAGGTTTATATTCATTGTATCAAGGACCCTTGGTTTCAATCAATCTGACGCACATCTCGTACGTGATAACCGGGTATTTTATACTTAGATCGTTCTATTTATTTCAAGTTTTTCGGAAATCATTTCAGTTGAACCAACTCTCACTTTTGGCTTATTTGATTTTAATGGAGGGCCAAGTATTGGTCTTCGGTTTACGCGAATTAATTTTCCCGGAGTACATGTAGTCGCTATAATTTTTTGAATAAAAAAAACGTATATTTGCAGGCATTTTGAGAAATAGTAGTCTCAGACGCATTAATTGAATATTGTTCTTATGAGTGAAATTACAAATGGCATCCAGCAGGATGCCAGTCGGCTAAAGAAAGTAAAAAGTATCCTGGTTACGCAAGCTGCTCCAACGGATGCAAAATCTCCTTACTTTGAGATTGAGCGTAAATACCATGTGAAAGTAGATTTTCGTCCTTTCATTGAAGTTCAAGGTATTGCCTACAAAGAATTTCGAAAGCAAAAAATAGAGATTTTGGCACATTCGGCCATTATTTTTACGAGCCGCAATGCCATTGATCATTTCTTCCGTATCTGTAAGGAGGCAAAAATTGAGGTACCTGCCGATATGAAATATTTTTGTATCACGGAACAAACGGCGAATTACCTACAAAAATATATTGTGATTCGTAAGCGTAAAGTTTTTACGGGCACACGTACGGCGTTGGATTTATTAGAGATAATCAAGAAACATAAGACAGAAAAATTCTTATTTCCATGTTCAAATAAACGCCAAAAGGATTTACCTGATTATATGGGCACGAACGATTTCCAATTGACAGAAGCTGTGATGTATGAAACGGTTTCAGCCGATTTGTCAGATTTGGAAAATGTTTTTTATGATATAATTGCATTTTACAGTCCTTCTGGGATCACTTCTTTGTTCTTGAATTTCCCTGATTTCAAACAAAATAATACACGGATCGCGGCATTTGGGCCAACTACGGCGCAGGCGGCCATAGATGCAGGTTTAATCATTGATATTCAAGCCCCGATGCCCAGCGCGCCTTCGATGACGGGCGCACTTGAACTTTATATCAAACAAGTGAATAAATAAATCAGTTTAGCTCCCACAGGGAGCTTTTTTTTTCCTTAGCTTTGTCAAACCTCAAAGGATTGACAAAGCTTGGGGGAAATCAGTTTGCTGGTTTGGTCAATTAATCGTTATTTTAAGGGTTGATATTCATTCATGGGCTATTTTTCACGTTTCTTCTTGTGGATAATTTTGTGTTTGTGCCTAGCACCTCAAATTAGTTTGTATAGCCAATTAGGCCCCCAGTTAAGCATGTTTACGCAAAATCGCATCTATTTAAATCCGGCTTATTCGGGTGAGGGCGATCGTGCATACGTTCAATTGCATGTCCGAAATCAATGGACTGGGTATCAAGCAACCCAAGAAGGAGCAGGGAGCTTAGGGACGCGCCTACTCAGTGCATCTGTACCACTGGGAGAAACAGGACTAGGGCTTGGCTTGAATTACTTATCGGATTTGACTCCTTCAGGTGTTGGATTACAAATTGCTAATCTTCAGTTAGCTTATCAACTGGCTATCGGGGAGTCTCAGATTTCTTTTGGTGGTGGTTTTGGATTGCAAACCCAATCAGTAGATGGAACTGTTTTTCGTGTCCGTGATTCAGGTGACCCACTTGTGGGTGAGTTTACCGGGAAGCAAGTTAGTCAAGCGAAATCGACCTCACGTGGTGGGATTCTATTTAAACGCAAACAATTACACATCGGATTAAGTAGTTCATTTTTTCATCAAGCTCAGGAATTCAGCTTGCATGCGGAACATACAATACCCGTCTTATCGAGTTTGGAACTTAATCCATTTTTTCGGGCACGTTCAATAGCTGATGCCGTAATAATCGAGCCAGGTGTGCGTATTTTGTATCAAAATGCGATTTGGGTAGGTGGTAGTTTTAGATCGAACGATGCCATCGTGGGAATGATTGGCGCAAGTATCTGGAAGCACAGACTAGAAGCAGGATATTCAATCGACTATACGACTATTAATTTACCGGTTAAATCGCTTTTGACACATGAAGTTTTTTGTCGGTTCAACTTGCCTAATTTTACATTCAAAACAGTAAATGCCCCAGTCAAAACGCCACGTTTTAGACTAAATTAGGCACTTTTAGTCTGCTTAAAAAAAATAGCTTTTGTGTATTGATTGTCAGAAATATACTTTAATTTTGAGGAATTTGAATTAATTATGTAGTGCTATAGTGCCACATACAATATTTGTTACTTCAAATCGTTTTGTACAAAGATCTATTAATTCGTGTATATGAATTTTAAATTAGTTGGTAAGCAACTCGCCTTAAGTTTATCTGTAATTGTGTTGGCCATGGCAGTATATAGTTGTGGCGGCCCCAAAAGTTCCAAGTCTTCGGGTGGTAAAACGTTAAGTAGCTCCAAGGGAGGTGCAAAAAAAGGGAAAGGTTTACTTAGTTTTGGTAAGCAATCCAAAGAGGCACCTGGTGTTGAAAATGGGGAAATTGTGGCCGCTTCCCGTAAAGGATGGAGCCAACCTACTCCTTATGGTATGGTTTTGGTGCCATCGGGAAGTTTTATGATGGGTCAAGCAGATGAGGACGCGTCTCGTTCAGGAATCAGCTTTAATAAGCGTGTGACGGTAGCAGCGTTTTACATGGACGATACTGAAATAACCAATCATGAATACCGTCAGTTTACAGGTGCTTTGTTAAAGGATTCTGTATCCGTGCTAGGTGAGGATAAGATATTTACCGAATATTATCCCGATACTACGGTTTGGAATAGTGATTTTACGTACCACAATGGGGATCCGATGACGGAATACTACTTTTCGAGTCCTGCTTTCGATTTATATCCTGTCGTAGGGGTGAGCTGGGATGCCGCTAAATATTTTTGTTTGTGGCGTTCTAAAATGATGAATGATTTTAGGAAAAAGCAAGGCTTATATATTTTACCCCGTTTTGAATTACCTTCTGAATCTGAGTGGGAATGGGCGGCTCGAGGAGGTCGTGCTGCTTCCAAATATCCGTGGGGTAATCCGTATGTAGCGAATTCAGTTGGCTGTTTACAAGCTAATTTCAAGCCACATCGTGGTAATTATGATGCGGACGGATATTCGTATACGTCACCTGCGAATGCATTTGAGCCGAATGATTTTGGCTTATACAATATGGCTGGAAATGTGGCTGAGTGGTGTGAAGATGCGTATGCCGACAATGCCTCTGCGGTAACATGGGATTTGAATACGGTCAATAAAGATGCCGATGAACCACGAAAAGTTACGCGTGGGGGATCTTGGAAAGATATTGCTTATTATTTGGAAACAGGTACACGTGCCTACGAGTTACAAAATAAAAAACGTTCCTATATTGGTTTCCGATCTATGATGCGGTACCTAGGACGTCCAGCAGTTAAATAACATTCATTTTACAACATATTAATCGAATAAGTCAAATGGGATTAGAAAAATCAATCAACGTCGTAGCTAGTTTTGGTGCTGCTGTAGTTATTGTTGGCGCATTATTTAAAATCGTACACTGGACAGGTGCTAACGAAATGTTAATGGTCGGCATGTTTACCGAAGCAGCCATTTTTATTTTGTTTGGTGTTTTGTACTTGAAAGCAAAACCCGAGAAGGAATATAATTGGGAAAATGTGTATCCAGAATTAATGGGAGATAAGCCTGCAGCGCCACGTGCATCTACTGGATTAGCTGATCTAGCTAACCAGCCAGGTTTAGGAGCTGATGTCGTAGCTAACTTAACTAAAAGCTTACAAGGTTTGACTGCAACGGCAAATAGTCTACAAGAAATTTCAAAGGCGACTGGAGCGACACAAGAATTTGTGCAATCGTTGACTACTTCTTCGCAATCATTAGGAGCCCTTAATAAAACAGTTGCTGATGCAACAACTTCATTAGGGTCTATTTCAATTTCATCTACTGAGGCTGCAAAATATGCGCAGCAATATGCGAAAGCCGGGGATCAATTGGCCGCATTGAATGCTGTTTATGAAACTGAAATTCAGGAATCCTCCAAGCATTTAAAAGCAATCAACGGGTATTATTCTAATGTTACGGCGACAACGGAGCAGCTTGCAGCTTCTTCGAAAGACGCTGCTTTGTTTCAAGCTGAGTTAGCAAAATTAAATGCTAATATTCAGTCTCTGAATCAAGTATACGGAAGTATGTTAACTGCAATGAAAGGGTAATCACGTTTTTGTCACGTATAAAATACTATGGCTAGTTTAAAAGAAACACCCCGGCAGAAAATGATCGGGATGATGTATTTAGTGTTAACCGCTCTTCTTGCCTTGCAAGTTAGTGATGCCCTTTTACAAAAATTTACGCTTCTTAACTCAAGTTTGGAAGTTGCCAATAATTCAGCTGCCTCCAAGAATAAAGGAATGGTGCAAGGGATACAGGAGCGCATTAAAGATCTACCCAATCCAGACGCTTATGCCGATGTATTGAAACGGGCAAATGAAGTAAAGAGAGAGGCAGATGTTTTAGTTGGTCATTTGGAGTCGTTAAAGTCACAGGTTTTAGAGACTGGTGGTGGTATTGATCCCGAAACTGGTAATATCAAAAATCCAAAAGAAGAAGAAAAAGTGTTTAGCTTAATGGTAGGTTCCAATAAATCAGGAGAGGCCTATAAATTAGTTGGGCTTTTCGATGCTTACGTCAAAAAATTAGAAGGCTTGGCCGATCCTGGAACAAAATTCCCTAGCCTTGCTACAGATGGAAAAACTGATCCCATCGCGAGTAAGGATCCGAATCAAGCCAACAAGGATTTTGCTGAATTAAATTTTGCACAAACTCCTGTACCTGCTGCTATGGCGACAATCAGTCAAAAGCAAGCTGAGGTAAGACGCTACGAAAGTGATGTTTTAGCGCAGCTAGCAGCCAAAGTAGGTGCGAAAGAAATTAAGTTTGATAAGGTTTTTGCACAAGTATCTGCCAATGCGAATACGGTTGTAGCCGGTATGGATTATCAAGCTGAGGTATTTATCGCAGCCACATCTAGTGGCTTTACCCCGCGCATGAGTTTTAATGGTGCTTCTATCCCTGTTACAGATGGACGTGGTCAAATCAAATTTAAAACTTCCGGTGGTGGCTATGATGCGAATGGTATGTCAAAAAAGACATATACAGCCTCTGTTTCCTACATGAGTCCGGCAGGTCCAAAAACAGAAACGATTCAAAAAGAATATTTTGTATTAAAGCCTACCTATAATATTGAGACAGCGACTTTGCCGGCACTTTATTTAGGCTGTGCAAACCGACTAAGTGTTGCTAGTGCTGGTTTAGGGGCACTTTGGAATCCAACTTTTACGGCTGATGGTGGCGAGGCAATCGCTGGTCAAACGCGAGGAAAAGTAACTATAGTGCCAAGCGCGGCTACAATTACGCTAAATGTAGCTAACAGTGGGACTTTATTAGGAAAAGAAACTTTCCGAGTACGTCGTGTGCCAAGACCGGATGTGAAGGTTTTTGGTAACGGTGGAGAGCTAGATGAAAAGCGTGGCGCAAGTGCGTCAGGTTTACGTAGTATCGATGCACGTGCCTTGGCTGATGAGTCGTTCAAATCAACAAACCCAGAAGATGCGAATTTCCGTGTTTCTGAGCTTTACGTTGCTTTGGCACGCGGCCAACGGAAAATCGATGATTTAACCTTGCCTGGCTCGGGCTCAATTGCTAAGTTAGCAGCTCAAGCACAAGCTGGTGATCGTTATTACATTGAAATTAAAGGAGTTCAACGTAAAAACTTTAAGGGTGCCGTTGAAACAATTCCATTTACCATGGCGAAAAATATTCCGTTGAATTAATACGAAATACATGAAATTAGTATCTAAATTTTTATTGTTTAGTGCAATTGTGGGCCTTTCATTTCAGTCCCTTGCACAAGAAAAGCCAGTTCCAGTTAATCCAAACTCAGTTCGTCCCATTGATGAATCTAGTATTCATTATAAAGCGCGTTTGTGGCGCCGAATGGACTTGAATGAAAAAATTAACCAGCCTTTCTTTTCGGTCAATAATGAAATCTCTAAATTTATTTTGGAATGGGTAAAAGCGGGAGTTTTAACTCCTTACTCCAATGATTCATTAGTGACTAAGTTGACCACAGACCAATTTCAAGAAAATTTGAAAATGGAGGAGCAGTCAGAGGAGTCAGCTCTATCGGATGCTGAAAAAGCAGCCGGTTTTGGCGCTGAGGGTGCTACGCCCACTGCTGCTAGTGGAACAGACGACGGCTGGGGTGGAGGCGCTAAGCCTGCAGGAGCTCCAGTAAAAGATGCCTTTGAAGCGAAGCCAGCAAGTGCTGCCGTTTCTTATTACTTCCCCAAAGAATTGTCTATTTTAGAAATACGCGAAGATGCGGTTATTGACCGTAGAAGATCTCGTTTGTACTTTGATATTCAATCTATTACGCTAATCATCCCAGCATCTAAAACGAAGGCCGGATTTGATAAATCAGTTGCATCTTTCCGCTACAAGGATTTGTATAAGTTGTTCCGAAGTAATCCTAATTGTATTTGGTATAATTCAGAAAATGAGACTCAGCACAAAAACATGGCTGATGCTTTTGATTTGCGAATGTTCCAAGCGCGAATTATTAAGAAAGGTAATGTGGAGAATAAGTTTCTTACCGATTTATATGGGGGAGAGAAGGAAGGTCTAATGATGTCCCAGCTCTTGGAGTATAAATTACTTGAAATGGAGCATGACCTCTGGGAAAACTAAAATGTAATTTAATTGGGGAGCTGTAATTAGTTCCCTTTTTTTATGCCTGTCTCATTTTTGGATTAATCGAGTAAAAAATAATACGTTAGGTTTGTAGCCTCTATCAAATCCTAAATTTTTCCGGGTGGTGATATGTATTATCAAGATTTAATTCCATTTTTCGCAGAGTAAAATGTAAATTGCAAATTAAATTGACTTAATTAATCTATGTCGTATCAACGCAAAACAAAAATTGTTGCCACAGTAGGCCCAGCCTCTGAATCTAGAGAATCATTAATCCAATTAGCCAAGGCAGGTGTAAATATTTTCCGTTTAAATTTTTCACATGGTACGCATGAGGATCATTTGGCCCGTTTGAAGATGATTCGTTCCATCAGTGATGAAATGGGTTTGAATTTAACTATTCTTCAAGATTTGCAGGGTCCTAAAATTCGTACCCAACTTGTTGAAAATAATGGTGTTCCACTAGAAGCAGGCAAGCAGTTGATTTTTGCGATGGACGAAAACCTTTTGGGAACCTCTGAGAAAGTAGGTACCACATATACGTCGATGTACTTAGATGTGAATGTTGGCGAGCGTATTTTGATGGATGATGGTAACCTAGAGGTAAAGGTACTTGCTATTGATAAGGTAAAAAAAGAAGTACTTACGGAAGTGATTTACGGAGGTATTTTGAAATCTAAAAAAGGAATTAATCTTCCCGGAACCAAGGTGTCTTTACCTTGTTTAACTGAAAAAGATACAGCAGATTTATATTTTGGCTTAGACCATGGTGTGGATTGGATTGCTTTATCTTTTGTACGTAAAGCTTCAGATATCTGGGATATTAAAGATAAAATCAAGGCTTACGGCAAAACGGCTAAAGTTATTGCCAAAATCGAAAAGCCTGAAGCAATTGATAATTTGGATGAGATCATTGAAGCGACGGATGCCATCATGGTGGCGCGTGGCGATCTAGGGGTCGAAATGGACGGTGCCGTTGTTCCCTACTTACAAAAAGTTATGGTAGAGAAGTGTACAGCCGCCGGGAAACCAGTAATTGTAGCTACCCAAATGTTGGAATCTATGATTACCAATCCAGTACCTACGCGTGCGGAAACATCCGACGTGGCAAATGCGGTCTTGCAAGGGGCTTCTGCCACCATGCTTTCCGGTGAATCTGCATCTGGTGCTTACCCAATTAAAGCCGTTGAAACGATGGCGCATATTCATGAGGTCGTAGAGCAACAACAAAATGCGATTGAAATTATAAAAGGAGATGAAGCTGCGATCTATTTTAAAAACCATGCATTAGCCAATACACCTAATGTTACCTTAACTGACCGCCTAATTTCTGGAGCATGCCGTTTAGCGCGTGACTCCAAAGCAAAAGCGATTCTTTGTATTACCAATTCAGGCCAAACAGCATTTAAGCTGTCGGCGCACCGGCCAAAAGCCGACTTATATATTTTCACCAATGACAAACAGGTGATGACTACCATGGGTCTTTTATGGGGCGTTAAAGTATTTTATTATGATGCTGCCGTTGAAAGTGTTGAGAAAACAGTGCAAGGTATGGTTGATCGATTAAAGAACGAGGGATTACTTCAGGTAGGCGATGTTTTTGTAACTACTTTATCTATCCCTGCGCATACGACGAAAAAAACGAATACGGTTCAATTGGGAACTGTCGAGTAATTCTTTCATGAAGAAAAAGAATCCATATATTTCAAATCCTTTGATCGGTCTATACTCTGTGTGGACCGGTTTTTGGTTTATTGGGTGGTTTCTAGCGCTGTACCCCTTCATGGTTATTTTACTACAGCGTAAGGATACCAAACGCTACGCACATAAATTAGTCCGGCTTTGGTCCAGTTTATTTTTTGCTTTTGGATTCGTTCGTTTCGAAATTCAAACAGACAAAAAATTAGATTCTAAGCAAGCATATGTATTCTGCTCGAATCACTTCTCCTATTTAGATATTCCAGCCTTTGTGAAGATCTTGCCCAATTATTTCTCATTTGTTGGTAAATCTTCCATCAAAAAAGTCCCGCTTTTTGGCTACCTCTACAGCGGCTTAAATATATTAGTTGACCGTAACGACCGCGGCTCTCGAACTGCTACCTTGTCTAAATCCATCCGGGCGCTGCAGTCCAATCGTAGTATTATTATTTTTCCTGAAGGTGGCATCACATCAAAAAATTTTCCATTTATGTCGAGCCCATTTAAAGATGGAGCTTTTGCGATGGCCATTCAGCAACAGGTACCCGTTTTGCCAGTATCGTTCCTGAATAATTTTCAAATGTTGGACGATGATTTTTTTGCCCTCCGACCAGGTAAGTTGAAAGTGATTATTCACGCGCCTATTGAGACCAAGGGGATGACACAGGAAGATATGCCCATGCTACGAGAAAAAGTATTTGAAACGATTCAAAAACCGATTTTGGATTATCACGGTGTAGATATGCCCCAGTAAATGATTCGATACCTGCTTTTAGTGGCTATTGTTTGGTCCTGTAGTTCTGCTACGGAGGAGGCCAACTACCTTCCGAGGCCTAAAGGTTTTAACCGAATCATTTTACCTCCCATCGCTTTCCAACCTATAGAAAGTGGACATCCGTACCGTTTTGAGATTTCTAAATA
>CAMCXW010000025.1 GCA_945883625.1 Spirosoma fluviale | reverse complement strand
TTTTCCCAATCTAAATAGCCCCTTTTCCAAGCAAAAGCGAGTCCTAGGGCAAGAATTCCAACAAATATCAACATTTCAACTAGTGCAAAAGTAGACCAGCCAGCCGCGGCTGCGGTAAGTGATTTGTCACGAAATACAACAGCCCAAGGGAATAAGAATACAAGTTCCACTTCAAAAAGGACAAATAGTAAAGCGACGACGTAAAAGCGTGGATTAAAACGCGTATTTGCGTTGCCAGTTGGCGCCTCACCCGACTCATACGTGCTCAATTTCTCCTCATTCGGCCGATTGGGGCGAATAAGTCGAGCCAGCGTCAGCAGAATGGCCACAAATAATATGCCAGCCAAAATAAATGCGGCCACATAACCGAACTGCTCAATCATGTTACTTTTTTAAATTTTAAATATCCTTTGACAATTGTAAATGTAGTGATCCCCAAGAAAAACAATATGATGTATTGGACATAATTGATAATCCAAGGGAAATGTTGCCCCATATAATAACCGCCTGCGACTAAAATACCTACCCACATCGCGGCGCCAACAATATTGAGTACAATAAAACTATACCAAGGCATGTGGCTAATACCCGCTAAAATGGGGGTAAAAGTTCGTACAACAGGCAAGAAGCGTGAAATAACTAAGGCCATAAAGCCGTATTTTTCGAAAAAATCACGGGTTGACTCAAGATGTTTTTTCTTAAAAAAGAAACTATCTGGTCTGCGTTGAAGGGAATTTCCAAAAAACCGACCAAATAAATAACCCAAAAGTGAACCGATAACCGCCGCGAGGAAAATACTTATCATAATGGTAGACAAGGGTTCTTTAAGGACACCTGTACCGCCAAAAACCCCGGTAAGAAATAAGAGGTAATCTCCCGGAAGGAAAAAGGCAAAAAATAAACCGTTTTCAGCAAAGACAATGAGGGTAATCACCAGAAGGCCAGAGCGAATAATCGTTTCTGAGTCCGTGAGCTGATGCCACAAAAGATTTATTTCATCCATATTTTCTGAAACCCAGCGCGGGGTTAAGCCTTCCTCCCATTAATTTTTAAAATGGGAGCTTAAATATCCAATTAAATTTCGAATTTTTTCTACATTTGAGCTATGAAAAACGCGTTAGCCCTTTTATTGTTCACCCTTTTCTTTTCGGGAAGTCTTATCCCGAAGGTAGGTTTAGAGCAATCTTTTAAGGCGAATGAATTGCTGAAGCATTTTCAAGATCACCAAAAAATGAGTCCCGAGGGGATTAGTTTTGCCGACTTCCTTTGGTTGCATTACTCAGCTGACTCCAATCATACAAAAACGAGCCAACATCCCACGCTTCCTGCATTTGATATGAGTGGCGCTTTTGGCTATGTTTTACCTACTTTTTCATTGATGCTCCTTATTCCTACCTTACTTGCGTGCGTTGTTCGTTTACGTTCTAGGTGGGAAAACCAATACCAATTCTCGTATGTACGCGTAGTTATCGCGCCGCCCAGGGCCTAAATCAATTCGATTTTTTAGGTTACTTAAACGAGCAATATGATAAATTCCATTATTTCATTTAGTATTCGAAACAAACTGGTGGTATCCCTGTTTGTCATCGGTTTAATCGCGTGGGGAGGCTATTCTTTAAGCAAGCTGCCCATCGATGCCCTGCCTGACATTACGTCTAATCAGGTTCAAGTGATTACACAATCTCCCGCACTGGCTGCCTCCGAAGTGGAGAAATTTGTCACATATCCGTTGGAAATTTCCTTGCGAACGATCCCCAATGTCAAAGACATTCGGTCCATTTCCCGCATGGGACTATCCATTATTACGGTAGTTTTTGATGATGTTGTGGCGATGGAGGTGGCGCGCCAACAAGTCTCTGAGAAGTTGAAAGGCGCAGAGCCCTACCTCTTAAAAGGTGCGGGTATTCCAGAAATGGCGCCTATCACGACTGGTTTGGGGGAGTTTTACCAATATACGTTGGAGGTTGACCCTGCGTTTGAAGATCAATATTCATTAGCTGATTTGCGCACCTATCAAGATTGGATTTTGAAACGTCAATTATTGGGTATTCCAGGCGTGGTGGAAGTTAGTTCTTTCGGAGGGCACTTGAAGCAATATGAGGTAGCGGTTAATCCGGAGCGCCTTCGCGCACTGGGAATTCAGGTAAATCAAGTATTTACAGCGTTGCAAAATAGTAATTCCAATTCGGGAGGCAGTTATATAGAAAAAGGTACGGATGTTTATTTTATCCGCTCGGAAGGAATGCTGACCACGTTAGCCGATATCGAGCAAGTTGTCGTTGCCCAACGTGGTCCCGGTGGTATGCCGGTGCTCGTGCGTGATGTGGCGACCGTGCAATTTGGGAAAGCCATGCGCTATGGAGCGATGACCCGAAATGGGAAAGGAGAGGTCGTGGGTGCTGTGATGTTGCTGCTAAAAGGAGCAAGTGCGAATAATGTCGTTAAGGATGTAAAGCTCCGCATGGACGAGATTCAAAAAACGATGCCCCAAGGGATTAAAATTGTGCCCTTTTTGGATCGCAGTGAGTTGATTGGGAAGTCTATTTCGACCGTGGAGAAGAACTTGATTGAGGGGGGGTTGATCGTCGTATTTATATTAGTATTATTGCTCGGTAACTGGCGTGCGGGATTAATTGTAGCGTCAGTCATTCCGTTGAGTTTGTTATTTGCGTTTGTAATGATGCATATTTTTGGCGTTTCGGCTAACCTCATGAGCTTGGGTGCTATTGATTTTGGTTTGATTGTGGATGGTGCGGTGATTATTGTGGAATCAATTATTCACCGACTGCACTTGCATCGAAAGGGAGAAATGCTGAGCCAAGATGCCATGGACGAGGAAGTAAATATCTCGGCGCAAGCGATATTCCAGTCGGCCGCATTCGGAGTAATCATCATTTTAATTGTCTATTTCCCCATCATGGCTTTGGGAGGAATCGAGGGAAAAATGTTCCGCCCGATGGCCCAAACAGTAAGTTTTGCCATTATTGGTGCCTTAATCTTGTCCTTGACCTATGTTCCGATGATGGCGGCTTTATGTCTCAATAAGAAAATTAGTCATGAGATTACAATTGCAGATCGCATCATGAACTTCTTATACCGCGGTTATAAGCCCATTGTAGATTGGGCGTTGAAACGACGCAAGCAAGTGGTTATCGCTTCTGTGCTATTGTTTGGCGGCAGTTTTTATGTCTTTTCTACCTTAGGGGGCGAATTTATCCCTGAGTTGAATGAAGGAGATTTTGCGGTCGAGGTGATATTGCCCACAAATGCTTCCTTAAGTCAAAGCATTCATGTTAATACGGAGGCGCAAAAATTATTAATGAAGGAATATCCAAATGAGATTAAGCAGGTTGTATCGCGCATTGGTGCGTCTGAAATCCCAACGGATCCCATGGGAATTAATGCCTGTGATTTACTAATTATCTTAAAGGATCCGAACGAATGGACCAAGGCGGAGACGATGGAGGAGCTGGAAGAGCAAATGGATAATTCATTGAAAGTATTTCCAGAAGTTAATTTCGAATTTACCCAGCCTATCCAAATGCGCTTTAATGAGTTAATCGCTGGAGTGAAATCAGATATTGCCATTAAAATTTTTGGTGAGGATTTAGAGGAATTATTTTCCCATGCGACGGAGGCGGCGCGTTACATACGTAAAGTGGATGGGGTGGGTGACATTAAAGTGCAGCAAATCGATGGTATTCCTCAGCTTGTGGTGAAATATGATCGGACTAAAATGGCCCAATATGGGATTGAAGTGGAAACGGTAAACCAACTTATTAAAACGACTTTTGCGGGGGAAACAGCCGGGATTGTGATGGAAGGCGAAAAGCGGTTTGATTTAGTAGTTCGAATGGATAGTGCGTATCGGACGGATATCCAGAATTTACGGGAATTGTATGTGGAGCGTCCTGAAGGGGCACCGATCCCGTTGCAGGAAATTGCGCAGGTTGATTTTGAAAATGCACCGGTTGAGATTGCGCGCGATAATACGCATCGCCGGATTACCATCGGAATTAATGTGCGTAATCGGGATGTTGAAAGTGTCGTGGCGGATATTCAAAAGATCATGAAAGATAAAGTTGTCTTGCCAGCTGGATATTATGTGACGTATGGGGGAACTTTTGAGAACTTACAGGCAGCGAAATCGCGTTTGGGATTAGTTGTTCCAATTGCGCTGGTACTTATTTTTGTCTTGCTTTTCTTTACGTTTCAATCCTTTCTGGAGGCATCGATTATTTATTTGGCTATTCCCCTATCGGCGATTGGTGGAATATTTGCCTTGTGGATTCGCGGGATGCCATTTTCTGTTTCTGCTGGGATTGGATTTATTGCGTTGTTCGGTGTGGCCGTGTTAAACGGAATTGTCTTGCTGTCTTATTTTAAGCAATTGGCTTCCGAAGGACTCTCCGTGGCGGAACGCTTGCATAAAGGCTTAGAATTGCGGTTCCGACCGGTAATCATGACAGCCTCGGTGGCTTCTTTGGGATTTTTACCGATGGCCTTGAGTACTTCCCCGGGAGCGGAGGTGCAGCGTCCTTTAGCTACAGTGGTGATTGGCGGTTTGATTACGGCGACTTTCTTGACGCTGGTCGTGATTCCGGTTGTGTATTCGATTTTGATGACACGTCGGGAGCGGAAATTGAAAGCGAATACCTCTGCATTAACCCTTTTAATCTTGTTATTTGGTTTTGGTATTTCTGCACAAACACCGCGTTTATCTTTGGATCAATGTTTGGAGTTAGCGGCTAAAAACAATGCACTATTGAAAACGGGGGGCTTGGAAGTGCAAACGGCTCAGGACCTGATTGCCACGGGCCGCGAATTGCCTAAGGGGACATTGGATTTTCAGTATGGAAAAACTCAAACCTACTTTAGTCAAGATTATACCGTGATTGCGAGTCAGAGTATCCCTTGGCCTTCATTATTAAAGGCACAGGTGAAAGCGCTGACGGCTCAAAAACTGTTGGCAGAAAAACGCTTACAAATGACGCGTAATTTAGTTTTGGCGTCTGTCAAGTGGACTTATTCCCAAATTTTGTTGCAGAAAAGGCAGTTGGAATACCTTCAGGTACAAGATAGCATGTATGTCCAAATGAAGCGCGCGGCTAGCCTTAAGTTTAAGGAGGGGGAAACGGGTAAGCTAGAATTAGTGGCTGCGGAGGCGCGCTTGCGGGAGTTCCAACAAAAGCAAAAGGCGCTTTTGTTAGATATGAAAGCTACCTATCAGCAGCTGGGCTATTGGCTAAATCGGTCCGAACCTTTTGAAATTCAGGGGCTAGAAAAAATCACCTTGGTACTTTCAAACAGGAAAGATTTGTCGGCCGCGCCCTATGTTCAAATGTTAAATGAGCAAATTGAACAGGGGAAATTGCAGACGGAGGTGGAGCGTAAAAAGTTAATGCCTGACATCCGCGTGGGGGTGGTTTCGCAAAGTATCGAAAATCAGGTGGGACAAAATTTTGTACAAGCCGGTTTATCCATTCCTATTTTTACGAAGGGCCAAAAGGCACGGGTGGCTGCAGCAAAAAGTCAGGAACAGGTTTATGCGAGCCAAAAGGAACAAGGAGTTGCACAAGTGACGGCTGAGCTTTCGGGGTATTTGACCCAGCTAGAAAAGTACTTAGGGTCTTTGCAATATTACCAAGACACAGGTTTGGCGCAAGCGGCTTGGCTGGAGAAAACGGCTTTGAAAAGTTACCAACAAGGCGAAATTGAATATGTGGAGATGCTCGCAAATACGCAGCAGGCTTGGCAAATTCGGGAACAATATTTACAGGAGGTTTTGGCGTATAACCAATCCATCATTCAAATCGAAACTATTTTAGGCAATGAATAAGTACATCATTTTATTAATCGCAGTGATTGCCGCAAGTTGTGGTAAGAAAGAAACGACTGAGGAGGCGCAAGCCCCTAGTGTCATCCAGTTGAGTGTGGATCAAAAGCAGCGCGCGGGAATCGTTTTAGGTCAGTTGGAGCAGCGCGAGATCGCGGAACGTATTTCGTGTACGGGATTGGTGGATGTGCCACCTATCTCTCAAGCATCTGTTTCTATCCCTATTTCGGGTTATGTAAAATCTACGTTTGAATTATTGCCTGGCAAGCAGGTAGCGAAGGGTCAAATTTTAGCTACCCTAACCAGTTTAGATTTTATTCAAATGCAGCAAGAGTACTTGCAAGCACAAAGTCAAATGAGCTTGTTGGTGTCCGAGCGTTCGCGCCAGCAGGTCCTTCAGGCGGAGGAAGTTGGATCCAAGAAAAAGTTCCAGCAGTCGGAGGCTGATCTAGGTAATTTGCAGGCCTTGACTAAGTCGTTGGCATTAAAATTGGAGATTTTGGGTTGTGACATGAAGTCTTTAGCGCAAGGAAATATTAATTCGACGTTGGCGGTTAGAGCTCCGATAGCTGGGTATATCGATGAGCAGTTTTTGGCTATAGGCAAGTTTGTATCTCCTACGGATGTGTTGGTTAAGATCGTGGGTATAGCGCATAAACATATCGAATTAAAGGTATTTGAACGGGATTTAGCGAAAATCAAGTTGGGGCAAGTGATTGAGTTTAGTGGCAATGGGATGGCTTCGAAGGCCAAGGTATTTTTAGTAGGTAAGCAGGTAGATTTGACGACACGGCTGACGCCCATTCATGGTCATTTTGTATCGGAGGCTGCGGAGGCGAATTTTACGATTGGGCAGTTTGTGAATGCGGAGATACAGGTAGGGACCCAACGGATGTTGACAATTCCACAAGCCGGTTTAGCGCGTGTGGGCAAAGGCGGGTTTATTTATGTGGAGCTTGCGAATGGGGCGATGAAGCAAATTCCTGTGGATATACGAGGTGCCTCGCAGGAGTATGTGGGCATCATTCCTAAACAAGCATTGCCAGCTGGCCAGGTCGTGTTACAAGGCGCATCAGCGTTGGAAGCTATTTTTGCCAAAGATTAAGGCATAAATCCTTGCCAGTGGGGGTAGGATTTCCAGGATGCTGGGATTTCAATTTCTTGGTCGAATAGGCCAAAAAGTGTAGATCCGGAGCCACTCATGGCGGCATAGATTGCGCCAAGGTCGTATAATTCAGTTTTGATCTCCGCGAGCAGTGGATATTTTGGAAAGAGGCTTTCTTCAAAATCATTGGAGAGGGTCTCTTTCCATGTTTCTGGGGCTTGGGTAATGGCCTTACTGATTTTGATCGGGGCTTTTTTAGGTTTAATTCCGGCAAAAGCTTCTTGCGTTGATATACCAAAATTAGGGTAAATCAATACGAGGTATTTACCTGAAAGATTCAGGTCTATTGGCTGCAGTATTTCGCCTCTTCCTGTTCCGATTTGCGCTTTTTCGGTTATAAAAAAGGCGCAGTCACTACCTATTTTTGCTGCGTAAGGGATTAATTGGTCGTTGGTTAACGGTAATTTAAATAAATCGCGCAGTCCTTTCAGCGTAAAGCTGGCGTCGGATGAACCGCCGCCGAGTCCGGCTCCCATGGGAATTACTTTGTGCAGGTGTATGTGTACTGGCGGGAAATTGTGGTCTGCTTTAAGTGCTTCATAGGCTCTAAAACACAGGTTTTTCGCGATTGGGCCCTCGATGTTTAATCCGCTTGATGTGAAACCAAACTGCTCGCTTTCGGTGATTTCTAGTACGTCGGACCAGGGAACGTGAATGAAACAGGTTTCTAGATCATGAAATCCGTCCGGACGTTTCTTGGTAATGTAAAGGCCGAGGTTAATTTTTGCGTTTGGGAATAGGATCATATTAGTCTTCTAGCATGTTTTCGATCCAGGTAAGTTTCAGTACGAGGTTCATAAAAAATAAGGCGCAGGCTCCCATGAGAAATGCGAAAGCGGATGACACGTGTTCTTCTTCTCGAATGATTAATTTTCTAGATTTTTCCAGTGTGTCTATTTCCTTAAAAATGGCTTGCAGGGTTGTTTGGTCGGTCGCACGGTAAAATCGTCCATTGGACTTTGCTGCTATTTGTCGGAGCGTAGTTTCATCAACAGGATCGAGTGAGGGCATTAAACTACCTACGGCAATGGTATACACTTTTATGCCAAAGGTTTTGGCTAATGCTGCTGAGGTGAGTGGATCTAAATTTCCAGCCGTGTTATTTCCATCGCTTATCAGAATATTGATTTTTTTCGGGTTGGGTTCATCACGGACTTGGTTGATGCTCATACCGAGTGCGTCGCCAAGAGCCGTTCCTTCTTCAGGAATTAGGTCACTTTGTAGGCGGTCAATACTTTGGAGTAGGAATGTGGTATCTTGGGTTAATGGGCTTGCTAAATAGGGTGCGCCGGCAAAAGCAATTAGGGCGATGTTGTCGTATTTCCGTGCTTTTATAAAGTTTTTTGCCGTTTTTTTGGCTACTTCAATGCGGGATGGTCGTACATCTTTGTTAAGCATAGAAGATGACAAGTCGATGGCCAACACAATTTCGACGCCTTCTTGTTGGATGCGCTGATGGTAAACAATTTGGTATGGATCTGCGGCCGATAGAATTAGGCAAACCAGACATAAGCTTAAGATTGTATCTGGGATGAAGCTGAGTAGGCGTATAAGTTTATTTTGCTTGAGTGGTTTTGCGAAAGATAAGGCAAGTTTTGATTTTGATTTACGGCGTAATAGGTACCGAACTAAAAGTAGTAGAAGCGGCAATGGAAGGAGATATAGGAACAATTCATTTTCCCATCGAAAGTTGAAAATCGATTCTAATTGGTTCCAAAAAGAATTTAGGGTTTGTATCATCCGTTCTTTTTTTCTAGACTTATTTTTTCACGCTCGATTATATATAATGATTGGGCAATTTCGGTAAGTAAATTAACTGCGCTTACTGTTTTTTCGGAGAAGTTACCCCCGTAAATCGCGGAATCAACTTCTTTAAGAACTTTGACGAGGCGTTTGTCTTTTAAATTGTCAACCATTTCCGTTGTCGTGAACGTAGAAAAAGGTAGTTTAGTTAAGTTTTCAAGGTAGTTTTTCCAAAGAGAAAAAGCATTTTCGAGGTTCTGAAGTCCTTTATTGGTGTTCGAAATATTTCGTTGGAGCCGTTGGAACGCACGCTTAAAATCAACGTTTTTTCGCCAAAGCAGGTAGATTCGTATGCCACGCTTGATGCGGTTGCCAAAAATCCAATAGACGAGACCGATCAGTAAGATTAGGCTGATGCTGCTCCACAGCACATTTTTGAGGTCTGTTTTTGGCTCAAGTGGAGGAATCGGAATGGCTTGGTAAAGTGAATCTAGGTCGATGGACTTAGCATTAGGTACTAATCGTTTTAAAAATATCGTATCGGGCTTGTCGGCAAGCACCGTACAATCCGAATTCACCCACGTATAAACAGGAATTTGTAGTAGTTGGTAATCGTCTATCTCGAATGATTTGAAGGTATACACGGCGGAGTCTACGCTGTAGTTCCCTTGGGTACGTGTTGTAAAGTAGTCTTTTTTGACGGGGTATAATTCACCAAATCGCTGGTTAATACTTGGAAAGAATACTTCTTGTCCTTTGGGGTGGGTGACTCGAAGGCTGTAATGGAAGTCTTGGCCGATTTTAGCGGAGTCCTCAACAAATTGCCCTTGTATCTGAATAGGTCGTGTTTGCATTATTTTCGGACTCTAAATAGTTTAACGAGGGCGGGGACAAAGTCTTTGTCAGTTTGTATGGGTACATAATCTGCCTGCCATTGTTTACAAAGGTTTTTGAGGGCTTGTAGGCGGGAGGAATTTTCGTTTAATCGGGTTTTAAATAATTTGGATGAGGTATTAACGTAGGTGGTGGTTCTACTTTCGGGGTCAAATATTGGGATTATGCCTAAATTTGGCATGTCGATTTCGAGTGGGTCGTGTACTTGAATGACGATAAGGTCGTGTTTTTTTGCGACGGCTTTAAGAAGATCTTCGTAGCCTTCGTCAAGAAAGTCGGACACGACAAATACGAGGCTTTTTCGATTTAGTGTTTGAAGGGTAAATCGAAGACCTGCTTTTAGGTCGGTGCTTGTATTTTCGGGTTGTAGTTTAAAAAGTTCTGAAATGACGCGATATCCATGTTTTTTTCCGGAACTGGGGGCCATAAATTTTTCAATTTTATCGGTATATGCGCAAAATCCAATGTGTCCTGCTTCTTGGAGGGCAGAAAAGGCGAGTACGCCGGTGACTTCTTTGAGGATGCTTAACTTCGAATTTGATTCGCGGCCTACGAGAAGCGAGGCGCTTACGTCGAGTAGGAAGAAAACGGTTTGTTCTTTTTCTTCTTTAAAAAGTTTGACGAAAGTACCGTGGCCTTTGGCGGTTGTGTTCCAATCGATGTGCCGGACATCGTCTCCGTATTGGTATTGACGTAGGTCACTAAACTCCAATCCTGATCCTTTAAAAACGGAGGAAAAATTGCCGTGCATTTGGGTGTTAATCGCTTTTCTGATGCGAATCTCCAGTTGCACAATCCGGGAAAGAAATGATCGAATATCCATTTCTGAGATCAGGTATTTTGGCTTAGAATGGCGCTAAATTACCTATTTTTTGAGCAATTTGAATGAAATCTGAGAAAAGCTTTCTAATTTAAGCCTTTATTTGACAGATGAAATTTAGCTATTTGGTAGTTTTATTGGCGCTTTTTGGGTGCTCAGAATTGGGCAAGTCCGAGCGCATTGAGGAAAAGAAAATGGCTCAAATTTTGGCAGATATACATTTGGATGAAGCGAATATTGGGTCGATGGCGATTTCGAATATGGATTCGAGTTTGGTGATGTATCATTTTTTGGAGCGGAAGACATTTAAGCGACATGGGGTGGATTCTTTGGCGTTTGTGAAAAGTTTCGAGTCTTATGCGAGGGAGCCTGATGATTTTATTCGATTATATGCCCAAGTGAAGCAGGTTGTGGCGGAGAAGCGCAAAAAGTCTCAGCGTCGTTGATCATGAAAATTGCTTTATTAGTACTCCTAAATTTTTCGATTATGGCCCAAATGCCATTTCTTCAAGGCCATCGTGGTTGCCGCGGTTTGTATCCAGAAAACTCGATTCCGGCATTTGCTCATGCGTTGGACATGGGTGTTCAGGTACTTGAGATGGATGTTTGTCTTTCGGCGGACGGCCAAGTTGTGGTGAGTCATGAGCCGTATATGAATTCGTTGTATGCGAGTCATCCTTCTGGGAATCCGGTGTTGAAGTCGGAGGAGGCATCTTTGAACTTGTATCGGATGCCTTATGCGGAAATCAAAACGTATGATGTGGGGAAGCGTGGTAATCGCTTGTTTCCCGAACAGCATGCGGTGGCGGCGGTTAAGCCTTTATTGCGGGATGTGTTGGCTTTAGGTGAGGCGTTTCGGCAAAAAACAGGGAAGCCAATTTACTATAATATTGAGATTAAGTCGGATCCGGCTGAATATGGCAAATCGCAGCCTGCGGATGTAGCCGATTTTTCGAAGTCGGTGCATGCCGTGATTGCCGCGGCGGTGGATTGGAAGTTTGTGGTGTTGCAGAGTTTTGATTTTCAGGTGTTGAAATATTGGCATAAGGTCTGGGGGAGTGTCAGTTTATCGGCCTTAGTCGACAACGAATCACCTTCGTTTGTGCTTAATGAATTGGGCTTTACGCCAGCGATTTACAGTTCGAGTTACAAGCAATTGGATGGAGCGCGGATTGCATTTAGTCGTGCGAATAATATGCGGGTGATTCCGTGGACGGTGAATGCGCGGGAGGATATTCAAAAAATGATTGATTTGGGGGTGGATGGTTTGATTACTGATTACCCGAATCGTTCGCCAAAACTTCCATAGATGTCCTTGTTTAATGAGACTTTGTTGTGGTTTATGAAGCGGCGCATGCCGCGGATTGAGGAGATTTATACGCGTCCTTTGGAATTGCAGTATGATGGATTGACGCAATTGATTGAGGCTGGAAGAGATACGGAATGGGGTCGGAAGTATGGTTATGATGATTTTACGTCTTATGAAACGTTTCGGAGGCGTGTCCCGATTTCCACTTATGAGGAGATGGTGCCATATATTGAGCGGATGATGCAGGGAGAGCAGCAGGTTTTATGGAATTCGCCGATTTCTTGGTTTTCGAAGTCGTCGGGGACGACGAATGCACGGAGTAAGTTTATTCCAGTTTCAAAGGAGGCGCTTGAGCAGTGTCACATGATGGGGGGAAAGGATATGATTTCGCTATTGATTCATAATAAGCCGGATACGAAGATTTTTGAGGGGAAGGGTTTGTCGATTGGGGGGAGTTTGTCCACGGACTCGATGAATTCTCAAATGTTGATGGGGGATGTATCGGCGGTGGTGATGAAGAATTTGCCGATATGGGCGCAGATGATTCGGACGCCGTCATTGGATATAGCGTTGATGGGGGATTGGGATCAGAAGATTGAGAAGATGGCTTTGGAGACGTCTCAAGAAAATGTGACGAGTATTTTGGGGGTGCCTACGTGGACATTGGTGTTGATTGAAAAGATTTTGGAGATTACGGGGAAGCGGTCGATATTGGAGGTTTGGCCGAATTTTGAGTTTTTGGTTCATGGTGCGGTGGCATTTGGTCCGTATCGTGATTTATTTCAGTCGCATATCTTTCCATCGTCGGAGGTTCGATTTTTGGAGATTTACAATGCGTCGGAGGGGTTCTTTGGCATTCAGGATGATTTAAATAAGCCGGATGAGATGCTGCTGATGCTGGATTACGGGATTTTTTATGAGTTTATTTCGATGGGGGAAACGGGTGAGGAGATGGATTCGATTATTCCGTTGGAGCAGGTGGAATTGGGGGTTAATTATGCGGTGGTGATTACGACGAATTCGGGTTTGTGGCGGTATAAGATTGGGGATACGGTGCGATTTACGTCCTTGAGTCCTTTTCGCGTGAAGATTTCGGGTCGGACGAAGCATTTTATTAATGCCTTTGGGGAGGAGTTGATTATTGAGAATGCGGAGCGGGCGGTGGCAATGGCGTGTCGAGAAACGGGGGCTGAGATCAAGGATTACACGGCGGCGCCGGTGTATATGGATGGGGGGAAGCGTGGTAGTCATGAATGGGTGGTTGAATTTTCGAAAGCACCGAAAGATTTGTGTACCTTTGCGGCTGTGTTGGATCAGAGCTTGCGGGAAAGCAATTCGGATTATGATGCGAAGCGTTCGTATGATTTGGTTTTAGGTCCTCCGCTAATTCAGGTGGCGCCTCAGGGCACATTTTATAGCTGGATGCGGAGTCGCGGGAAGTTGGGTGGTCAGCACAAGGTACCTCGTTTGAGTAATCATCGGGAATTTATAGACGGAGTTTTGGCTCATATTAATCAATATCATGGCTTTAAAAGAAACAATTGAGGCGGGCATCAAAGATGCTATGCGTGCAAAAGATGCAGATCGTTTACGTGCGTTACGTGCGATTAAATCGATGATTTTATTGGAGGAAACTTCAGGGTCTTCTGATGGGGGTATTTCGGTGGATGCGGAGATGAAGATTTTGATGAAGGCTGCCAAGCAGCGGAAGGATTCGTTGGAAGTTTATGTGGCTCAAAATCGTCCTGATTTAGCGGAGAAGGAGCAAGTGGAGTTGACGATTATTGAGGAGTTTTTGCCAAAGCAATTATCGGATGCGGAATTGACTACGCGTATTGCGGAGATTATTGCGTCTGTGGGTGCGACTAGTCCGGCGGATATGGGTAAGGTGATGGGTGTTGCGTCGAAGCAGTTGGCTGGTTTAGCGGATGGCAAGGCAATTTCGGTGAAGGTGGGTGAATTATTGAAAAAATAAGATGGTATTAGAGAAGCGGGCGATACGGAATTTGAGTTTGGAGATGTTGAAACAGGAGATGGTTCAGCATGGGGAGCCTGCGTTTCGTGCGAAACAGGTATATGAGTGGATTTGGAAGAAGTCGGCCCGCTCGTTTGATGCGATGGGGAATATTCCAAAGTTGACGCGTGAGTGGTTGGATACCAATTTTGATTTGCAGTGTGTGACGACGGCGGAGATGCAGGTGAGTACGGATCGCACGATTAAGTCGAGTTTCGCCTTGTATGATGATCATTTAATTGAGGGGGTTTTGATTCCGACGCGGGAGCGGATGACGGCGTGTGTTTCGTCGCAGGTGGGTTGTTCGTTGACGTGCAGTTTTTGTGCGACGGGGTATATGGATCGGAAGCGGAATTTGGAGGCTTTTGAGATTTATGATCAGGTGGTGTTGATTCGGGATCAGGCGCAGGAGAAATATGGAATTCCTTTGACAAATATTGTGTATATGGGGATGGGGGAGCCTTTATTGAATTATGCCAATGTGTTGAAGTCGGTGGAGATGATTACATCGCCGGAGGGTTTGGGTATGGCGTCGCGTCGGATTACGGTTTCGACGGCGGGGATTGCGAAGATGATAAAGAAGTTGGGCGATGATCAGGTGAAGTTTAATTTGGCCTTGTCGTTGCATGCGGCGAATGATGAGAAGCGGAATCGCATTATGCCGATTAACGAGTCGAATACCTTGGAGGCTTTGGCGGAGGCGTTGCGGTATTTTTACGAGAAGACGGAGAATGAGATTACGTTGGAGTACATCATGTTTAATAAGTTTAATGATTCGGTCGAGGATGCGCGGGAGTTGTATGAATTTGCGCGTCGGTTGCCATGTAAGATTAATATTATTGAGTACAATCCGATTAAGGAGGCAGATTTTGTGAATGCGGAGGCGGATGCGTTGGCTAAGTTTACGGCGTTTTTGGAGAGTAAGAAGATGATTGTAAATGTCCGCCGATCGCGCGGCAAAGACATTGATGCTGCTTGTGGGCAGTTAGCCGGTAAAAAATAAGCCAATAAGCCCATGAATGAGCTTTTTCCCATATTTTTAAAGTTGGACCGTTTGAACACGCTGGTCGTGGGGGGCGGGAATGTGGCGCTTGAGAAGGCGTCTGCGTTATTGCGTAATTCGCCTGCGGCGCGGGTGACGATGGTGGCACCGATGTTTCGGGCGGAGACGCTGGAGTTTTTGGTGGATTACTCGCAGGTTGTTTTGTGTAAGCGTGGGTTTGAGATGGCGGATTTGGATGGTCGGGATTTGGTGATTTGTGCCACGGATGATCGGGCTCTTCATGAGACGATTAAGGAGACGTGTGCTGCGCGTCATTTACTATGTAATGTTGCGGATACGCCGGACTTGTGTGATTTTTATTTGGGGTCGATTGTGCAGAAGGGGGATTTGAAGATTGCGATTTCTACAAATGGCAAGTCGCCTACTTTAGCAAAGCGGATACGGGCGCTTTTGGAGGATGTGATTCCGGAGGAGATTCAGGAGGGGCTTGAGGGGATGGAGGCTGTTCGGAAGACGTTGAAGGGTGATTTTCAGGAGAAGATTCGGGTGTTGAATGAGCTAACGAAGGGGGTGATATTTAGAAAGTAGCTCCTTACCTTTGCCAATCCTCCAAGGTTTGGCAAAGGTAGGGTGGAAAGGTGTGATTTTCAATGTTTGAACTTAGAATATCAAGAAGTTGATAACTTTGGATTTAGGCTATTAGGGGCTAATAAATGTGGTTAGATTTAATGAAAAATCTAATCACTATGTCGCAATTAGCTCATTATTTGACTCGTTTTCAATCGGGTAATTTTTATCACATTTATAATCGGGCCATTGATCGCAAGTTGATGTTTAAGTCGCGCTCGAATTATCATTATTTCATGCGACTTTGGAAAAAATATCTTGATGGGTATTTGGATGTAGTTTCTTATAGCCTTAATGCGAATCATTATCATTTTTTAGTTCGTGTTCGCTATTTTAGTCCCGAGCAGCTCATGGGACGGACAGAGCACGAGGTGATTGCCGAACAGTTTAAGATCTTTTTTCGAACATATGCGTTAGCTTTTAATAAGAATCATGTGCGGACGGGGTCTTTGTTTGAAGGGCCATTTAAGCGGGTGCTTGTTGGCGATAATTATTATTTGACTTATTTGATTCATTACATTCATACGAATCCGGAAAAGAATAAGTTATGCACTGATTTTAGAACATGGGAATGGAGTTCGTATAAGTACATTGTTAAACCCAGTGATTCTATTGTTGACAGGAAGTTTGTATTAGAATGGTTTGGGAGTCTTCGTGAGTTTACCCAATTTCATATGAAGGAAAATCAAGAAGTTGATATTCGCTCTTTTTTGTCTGGGGATGAAGATTGAAAAAATCTTAAAATCTATACCTTTGCCAAACCTTGGAGGATTGGCAAAGGTAAGGGGGGGCTGCGCAGCAGCCCCCCCTTTATTAATTCAAATATCTCGAAAGATTATAAGTATTGATTTGCGTTCGTGGCGTTCAAGTCTTCGAAAGCTGTCTTTAATCGAGCCACTAAGGTTTCTTCGCCCTTACGTAACCACACACGTGGGTCGTAGTATTTCTTGTTTGGCACGTCGCTGCCTGTTGGGTTACCGATTTGTCCTTGCAAGAAACCCTCATTTGCTTTGTAGAAGTTTAGGATACCTTCCCAAAGAGCCCATTGGGTGTCTGTATCGATATTCATTTTGATGGCGCCATAAGAAAGCGCTTCGCGGATTTCTTCGCGAGAAGAACCCGAACCACCGTGGAATACAAAGTTGATGGGTTTCTCAGCAGCCAAACTATATTTCTCTTTAATGAATTCTTGCGAGTTCTTTAAAATGACAGGTTGTAATTTGACGTTACCTGGCTTGTAAACTCCGTGTACGTTACCGAATGCTGCAGCGATGGTGAAACGGGGAGAGATTTTGGATAATACTTCATATGCATAAGCCACCTCTTCTGGTTGGGTATATAATTTAGATGAGTCAACGTCCGAGTTATCCACGCCGTCTTCTTCGCCACCTGTTACGCCCAATTCAATTTCGAGTGTCATGCCCATTTTAGACATGCGCGCTAAGTATTTGGCACAGATTTCTAAGTTTTCTTCCAAAGGCTCTTCTGATAAGTCGATCATGTGCGAAGAAAATAGCGGTTGGCCAGTTTCTGCAAAGTATTTTTCGCCAGCATCCAAAAGACCGTCTATCCAAGGTAAAAGTTTCTTTGCACAGTGGTCGGTGTGTAGGACAACTTGAACACCGTAGGCTTTGGCCATGTGGTGAACGTGGTATGCACCTGCGATTGAGCCGGCGATAGCTGCGGCTTGGTTTTCATTCGAAAGGGTTTTTCCGGCGTAGAAAATACCACCACCATTTGAGAATTGAATGATTACGGGGGAGTTGACAGCTTTAGCAGCTTCTAAAACGGCATTCACCGTATTTGTCCCTGTAACGTTTACAGCTGGAAGTGCAAATTGGTTCTTTTTTGCGATTTCGAATAATTCCTGCACCGCATCTCCGTGCAATACTCCTTTTTGAGTGGATAAACTTGACATAATGATTTTTTTTCTTTGGAAATAAATATAAACTACCTGATTTTCAGCAAGTAAGGATCAAAAATACTAAAATAAGTTCAATTTTAAGGCATGAAAATGAGAAAAATGCAATTTTAGGGGAGGGTGCAGTAGTTAGTAGTCAGTGGTCAGTAGTCAGTCCGGAGGGGATGAGTCCGGAGGGGAAAGTGGTCGGTAGTCAGTGGTCAGTCCGCAGTCCGGAGGGAAAAGTGGTCAGTCACTTGCTTATAGATTGGAAGTAAATAAACATTGTCTTTATTTTTCCTTCGGACTCCGGACTTCGGACTGATGACTAGCGACTGACGACTAGCGACTTTACCCTAATTCCTTGACTTTCAAAATATTTTTACCCAACCTATTGCACGTGTTATTTTTTTCTGTACCTTTGCACTCCCGTTCGACAAACGTAGTTTTCAATTCCGAAAGAGGTTGGCAGAACTTCTCGAATTTATTCAAAACATAGAAATACGTGTCGAAACAGGTCTAAAATTGAGATAAGCTCGATTTTTGTGTTAGAACTGGTATTGATTTATGATCGCTGAATGCCCAGCCCATGAATTAAATATTAAGCTACACAAGGTGTTTCTCACTGTTATCCACAGTGGTGTCATCTTGTCGCCTTTTACCAATTCTGCTTTTTATTTAATGTGATTCTTAGATCGTTGCGAAACGATTTTGAATAAAAGTCTTACAACAAGCCTAGATAGCCTTGTAAGCATATTTTTTAATTATAAAAGAATACTATGTCTGGAATTATTGGTAAAAAAATCGGAATGACCAGCCTATACATGGAAGACGGTAGATCCGTTGCATGTACGCTGATTGAAGCCGGACCTTGCGTGGTTACGCAGGTGAAGACCGTTGAGAAAGAAGGCTATAACGCCGTTCAAATCGGTTATGGTGAGAAGAAGGATAAGCACACAACAAAATCATTGTTGGGTCACTTCAAAAAAGCAAACACAACTCCAAAGAAGAAACTTGTTGAATTTCGCACGTTTGAGCAGCCTTTAGCATTAGGGGATGTTTTAACTGTTGATATGTTAGAAGTGGATACTTACGTAGACGTTGTAGGTACTTCAAAGGGTAAAGGTTTCCAAGGGGTTGTAAAGCGTCACGGATTTGCCGGTGTGGGTGGTCAAACTCACGGTCAGCATAATCGTGGTCGTCACCCAGGTTCTATTGGAGCTTGTTCATTCCCATCTCGTGTATTCAAAGGTTTGCGTATGGCGGGTCGTACAGGAGGTAATCGTGTAAAGGTTCAAAACTTACAAGTTTTGAAAGTGTATTCAGATAAGAACTTATTAGTTGTTTCTGGGTCAGTTCCTGGAGCTAAGAACTCATACGTAATCATTGAAAATTAAAATTCGGGCATAGCCTATAGACATTCTGAAGTATGGAATTATCAGTATATAACATCGCAGGAAAAGATACCGGAAAGAAAGTAACCCTTTCTGATGAGGTCTTTGGAATTGTTCCAAACGAGCATGTGGTTTACTTAGATGTGAAGCAGTATTTAGCTAACCAACGTCAAGGAACTCACAAAGCTAAGGAGCGTGCAGAGGTTTCGCGTTCGACGCGTAAGATTAAGAAACAAAAAGGTACGGGTGGTGCGCGTGCGGGTTCGATGAAATCTCCATTGATGAAAGGTGGTGGTCGTATCTTCGGTCCACGTCCTCGTGATTACCATTTTAAATTGAATAAGAAAGTGAAGTCATTGGCACGTCAATCTGCGTTAGCAGCGAAGGCTCAGTCAGGTGATATCGCGATTTTGGATACAATTGCATTTGATGCACCAAAAACCAAGGCATACTTAGCTATGTTGAAAGCTCTTTCTTTGGATAATACAAAATCATTATTGATCATGAATGACGTGGACAAGAATGTAGTATTGTCTGGTCGTAATGTTCCAAAGGCTAAAGTTTCAAACGCGGCTGATGTGAATACATATGATCTGGTTAACGCATCGAAATTGTTAATTACGGTGGATGCGATCCAGAAAATTGAGTCAACATTTAGTAAATAATTTGCGGGACTTCGGTTCTGTTTAAACGAAATAAACAATGGGCATTATTAAACGTCCGGCCTTGACTGAAAAGTCGCAAGCCATGCAAGAGAAAGGCAAATACGTGTTTGTGGTTGAATTGACTGCGAACAAGATTGAAATTGCCAAGGAGGTTAAGAAAATGTACGGTGTCGATGTACAAGATGTACAAACGATGCGTCAAATTGGAAAAGTTAAATCCAAGAGTACACGTAGTAAAGTTACCTCAGGGCGGACGTCTACTATTAAGAAGGCGATCGTTACAGTAGCAGCAGGAGAAGTAATTGACTTCTACCAAGGAATTTAATAAAAATAAGTAAGGGGGTTCATCCCGATAAATTGAACTAATTAAATGGCAGCAATTAAAAAAATTAAACCAACTACTCCAGGACAGCGTCATCGCATTGCGCCGACGTTCGAGGAGATTACTACGGACAAGCCGTATAAGCCCCTTTTGGAGCCTATCAAGCGTACCGGTGGACGTAATGCAGATGGTCGTCGCTCGATGCGTTATATCGGTGGTGGTCACAAGCGTCGTTACCGTGTGATTGATTTTGCGCGTCAAAAGTTTGATGTACCTGCAACTGTTTTGACAGTTGAGTATGATCCAAACCGTACGTCACGTATCGCTTTGATCGAATATACAGATGGTGTTAAGACGTATATCTTAGCTCCTGCAGGAATTCAAGTAGGCCAAACAGTTATCTCGGGTGAGTCAGTGGCTCCGGAAGTAGGTAACACATTGCCTTTGGCAAATATCCCTTTGGGTACATTAGTTCATGCGATTGAGTTGCAACCAGGTAAAGGAGCTGAAATGGTTCGTTCGGCTGGTACGTACGCTCAGTTGTTAGCGCGTGATGGAAAATATGCAACATTGAAGTTGCCTTCAGGTGAGATGCGTATGGTATTGGCTCGTTGTCTTGCGACAATTGGAACAGTATCTAACTCGGATCACATGAACGTTAACCTAGGTAAAGCAGGTCGTCATCGTTGGTTAGGTCGTCGCCCACGTGTTCGTGGTGTTGTAATGAACCCAGTTGATCACCCGATGGGTGGTGGTGAGGGTCGTTCATCAGGAGGTCACCCTCGTTCTCGTACCGGTTTATTGGCTAAGGGTAAGAAAACTCGTAATCCAAAAAAACACACTAATCGTCTTATCATCAGTAGAAGAAAAAAATAGTAGATGGCACGTTCACTAAAAAAAGGTCCTTACATTGATTACCGCCTTGATAACAAGGTTCAAGTTATGAATGATTCTGGCAAGAAGTCAGTAATCAAAACTTGGTCAAGACGTTCAATGATTTCTCCGGATTTCGTTGGTCACACATTCGCGGTTCACAATGGGAATAAATTTATTCCGGTTTATGTAACTGAGAACATGGTTGGTCACAAGTTGGGTGAGTTTTCACCAACGCGTAATTTCCGTGGTCACATTGCGAAAAAAGACAAAGGTAAAAGATAATAAAAAGGCCGTCAGGTCTTGTAATCAATATTGAAAATGGAAGCAATTGCTAAATTAAGAAATGTTCCTACGTCGCCTCAAAAGATGCGTATTGTCGCAGACATGGTTCGTGGACAGAAAGTATCCAAAGCGTTGGGTATCTTAAAATTTGAGCCCAAGGTTGGTGCGCAGGCTATCGAGAAATTATTGCTCTCAGCCGTTTCTAACTGGCAAAACAAGCATGTGGATGCTAAAATTGAGGAGTCAGATTTATTCATCAAAACTATATTCGTTGATGGAGGATCTTCAATCAAGCGTTTACGTCCTGCTCCGCAAGGAAGAGGTCACCGCATCTTGAAGCGTTCGAATCACATTACCATTGTAGTTGCATCTTCGGAAGCACCTATTTTGGCAGAAACTACAGCAGAATAATAGACTATTAGATAAAACAAGAAATGGGACAAAAAATTAACCCTATTGGATTAAGATTAGGTATCGTGAGAGGTTGGGATTCTAATTGGTACGGAGGAAAGACTTTCGCTGATAAGCTTGTCGAAGACGAGAAAATCAGAAAGTACGTTGCCGCTCGTATTCCAAAAGGATCTATCTCAAAAGTTATTATTGAGCGTACTTTAAAGCGCATTACGTTGACAATCAATACAGCTCGTGCTGGTGTGGTTATCGGTAAGCAAGGTGCTGAAGTAGACAAAGTAAAAGAAGAGTTAAAAGCAATCACAGGCAAGGATGTTCAAATTAACATTTTTGAGATTAAGCGTCCAGAAATCGATGCCAAGTTGATCGGTGAGGCAATTGCTCAACAGTTACAAGCTCGTATTTCTTTCCGTCGTGCCATGAAGCAGGCTATCGCATCAGCGATGCGTGTAGGAGCTCAAGGAATTAAATTGAAATTATCAGGTCGTTTAGGGGGTGCTGAAATGGCACGTTCTGAGGGATATAAGGAGGGACGTATTCCTCTTCATACGCTTCGTGCGGATGTTGACTATGCGATCTCAGAAGCGTTAACTGTTTACGGAAAAATCGGTATCAAGGTATGGGTTTTCCGTGGTGAGGTTTTCGGTAAGCCAGATTTGTCGCCAAACGCGAACATGGGCTTACAGTCTACGGCAGCAGATTCTCGCCCAGGTGACCGTGGTGGTCGTCCAGGTGACCGTGGTGGTCGCGGACGTCGTCCAGATGGTGATCAAGGTGGAGATCGTAACAAAGCAGGTGGTCCAGGAGCGGCTAACCGTGGTCGTGGCGGGAAACGCTAATTGCCTAAAATTAATTTAGAAATAGATATTAGACTTTTAAGAAGATGTTACAACCAAAAAGAACGAAATTTCGTAAGTCACAGAAAGGCCGTGTAAGAGGTGTTGCTACCCGTGGTCACGAAATTGATTTTGGATCATTCGCTATTAAATCATTAGAGCCGGGACGTATTACTGCACGTCAAATTGAAGCAGCTCGTATTTCGGTAACTCGTGCTATGAAGCGTGAGGGCCAGGTTTGGATTCGAATTTTCCCAGATAAAGTGATTACAAAAAAACCTGCAGAGGTTCGTATGGGTAAAGGAAAGGGAGCTCCTGAGTATTGGGTAGCGAACGTTCGTCCAGGAACTATTTTGTTTGAATCGGCGGGTGTACCGTTGGCGTTAGCGCAGGAAGCGTTACGTTTAGCTGCACAAAAATTGCCGATGCGTACGAAATTTGTTGTACGTAGAGATTATTCAGAATAGGTTTTAAACCTGGAGGTTTAAACATCCAAATAGCATTGTTATGAAAAACGCAGAAATAAACAAATTAGGAGTAGACGAATTAAAAAAAGCCATTACGGCAGAGCAAGAGAACTTGACTCGTTTGAAATTAGCTCACGCTATTTCACCGATCGAGAACCCAATGCGTATTCGTGAAAACCGGAAATTGATTGCCAAATTAGAGACTGCTCTAACGAAAGCAATTAACGCTTAAGATTAATTAATTTTTTAATAGACCGTGTCAAAATACAGCTCATGGTCAATTGTTTAACAAGTAACAAACCAACGATGGAACAGAGAAATCTAAGAAAGGTAAGGATTGGGAAAGTAGTTAGTGACAAGATGGATAAATCAATCACGTTAACTGTTGACCGTAAGGTAAAACACCCATTGTACGGAAAATTCGTACAGAAGACTACAAAATTGATGGCACATGATGAAAATAACGATTGTGGTATTGGTGATACAGTGAAAGTGATGGAAACGCGTCCTCTTTCTAAAAATAAGCGTTGGAGATTAGTTGAAATTATCGCAAAAGCGAAATAAGACTACTTGTTAATCAAATTTTAATTTTAAAGATCAAAGATAATGTTACAGCAGGAATCAAGATTGGGTGTAGCGGATAATTCTGGAGCAAAAGAAGTTTTAGTGATTCGCGTATTAGGCGGTACTGGTAAAAGATATGCTTCGATAGGCGATAAAATTGTCGTTTCTGTTAAATCAGCACTTTCATCATCTAGTATGAAAAAAGGTACGGTTTCTCGCGCAGTAGTAGTGCGCACCAAAAAAGAAATTCGTCGTAAGGATGGTACTTATATTCGTTTCGAAGATAACGCAGCTGTGTTATTGAACGCAAATGATGAGCCAAGAGGAACGCGTATTTTCGGGCCAGTTGCGCGTGAGTTACGTGAAGCAGGATTTATGAAAATTGTTTCCCTAGCCCCAGAAGTTTTATAAGATAGATGACATATTGGGCAGCCAATAGAAAGAATCATACAATGGAAAAGAAAATTATCAAGCAAACAAAATTGCACATCAAGAAGGGTGATACTGTGATGGTTATCGCTGGTAACGCTAAAGGTAAAACTGGCGTCATCAAAGAAGTAATCACAGAAAAATCGCGTGCTATCGTAGAAGGTGCTAACCTTCAAACGAAACACGTAAAACCTTCAGCAAGTAATCCACAAGGTGGTATCGAAAAGCGTGAGGGATCAATTCACATCTCAAACCTAATGGTTGTAGAGAATGGAAAGGCTGTTCGCACGGGTCGTAAGTTGAATGAGAAAGGTAAATTACAACGTTACTCCAAAGCAACGGGTAAGTTTATCGCATAATATTGAATGTAAAACGTGGGTCGGAAATCCACAAAATATAAGAAAATGGCAGTACCTAGATTAAAAGAGCGTTATCTGAAGGAGGTTGTACCAGGCTTAAAAACTAAGTTCGAATACAAATCAGTTATGCAAGTACCTAAGATTACAAAGATTGTAATCAATAAGGGTGTTGGAGCAGCAGTATCCGACAAAAAATTAGTTGACGTAGCAGTAGAAGAAATTACTCAAATTGCTGGTCAAAGAGCGGTTGCTACGATTTCTAAGAAAGCGATCTCAAACTTTAAGTTGCGTGAGAATATGCCAATTGGTGTGAAAGTAACGTTACGTGGAGATCGTATGTATGAGTTTTTAGATCGTTTGACTACGGTTTCTTTAGCTCGTGTACGTGATTTCAAAGGAGTATCAGAGAAAGGTTTCGATGGCCGTGGTAATTATACCTTAGGCGTGAAGGAACAAATTATTTTCCCTGAAATTTCAATCGATAAAGTTTCTAAAATCTCAGGTATGGACATCACGTTTGTGACGACTGCTCCTACGGATGAAGAAGCGTATGCTTTATTAGCTGCGATTGGAATGCCTTTTTCAAATATCAAAAAATAAGTGGCCTTTAGGCTTTAATAACACCTTTAAAATTTTTACAAAATGGCTAAAGAGTCAGTAAAAGCAAGAGAAAGAAAACGCGAAGCAACTGTAGCAAAGTATGCAGTTAAGCGTGCAGCTTTGAAAGCAGCTGGAGATTATGTAGGATTAGATAAATTACCTAAAAATGCTTCTCCAGTGCGTTTACACAACCGTTGCAAATTAACTGGTCGTCCTCGTGGATACATGCGTAAGTTCGGCATTAGCCGGGTAACGTTCCGCGAAATGGCGTCCAACGGTTTAATTCCAGGGGTTACAAAATCCAGCTGGTAAACTAAAATTTGATTAATTAAATTCATTTTTGTAATTTTGCAGGCCATTTTAACGGCATGCGGCAAATTTAAAAGCAATGACAGATCCAATAGCAGATTATTTAACCCGATTGAGAAATGCCTTGAAGGCACGCCATAGGGTAGTTGAAATTCCTGCTTCCAATATTAAAAAGGAAATCACGAAGGTGCTTTTTGATAAGGGATACATTTCAAACTATAAGTTCGATGATTCTTCCGTTCAAGGAACAATCAAGATAGCTTTAAAGTACAACTCAGTAACGAAGCAACCTGCTATCGTTAATTTGACACGTATTTCTAAACCAGGTCTTCGTAAGTACAATGGCGCTGAGGAGTTGCCACGTGTATTGAATGGTCTTGGTATCGCCATCTTATCTACTTCAAAAGGAGTAATTACAGATAAGGAGGCTCGTACACTTCACGTAGGCGGAGAGGTACTTTGTTACGTATATTAATTGTTTCACGCTGAAAGGGGGCAACTCGTAATTTAAGCAAATCATATTTTTATGTCTAGAATTGGAAAAAAGATTATCACGTTACCTGCAGGAGTTACTGTAGATATTAGCGCGGGTAATTTAGTGACTGTGAAAGGCCCAAAGGGGACTTTGTCGCAGCAAATTGATCAGGATATCATCGTTAACATTGAGGATGGTGTGTTGACTGTAGCTCGTCCAACTGAGCAAAAGCGTCACAAAGCGATGCATGGTTTATACCGTTCATTGATCAACAACATGGTTGTAGGTGTTAGTGAAGGCTACAAGAAAGATTTAGAGATTATCGGTGTTGGTTACAAAGCCGCTAATCAAGGAAATATTTTGGAATTAAGCTTGGGATATTCTCACGCTATTTTTATGGCTATTCCTTCTGAAATCAAGGTTGTTACTGCGATGGAAAAAGGTAAAAGCCCAATGGTTTCATTAGAAGGTATCGACAAGCAATTGATCGGGCAGGTAGCTGCCAAAATTAAGTCACTTCGCCCTGTCGAGCCTTACAAAGGTAAGGGTGTTCGTTTCTTAGGAGAGCAAGTTCGTCGTAAAGCTGGTAAAGCAGGCGGTAAGAAATAAATAGTAAGCGTGGGCCGGAAATCCACACAAACAAGTTAACAACAATGGCAACAACAAAAAATTTACGTAGAACCCGCATCAAACGTGCGATACGTGCTAAAATAGCTGGTTCAGCCGAGCGTCCGCGCTTGACAGTATATCGTTCCAATACGGCAGTTTATGCACAATTAGTGGACGATTTAGCTGGAAAAACATTGTTTTCAGCAACTTCGTACAAGAAGGACAAAGTAAACAATAACATCGAAGCTGCAAAAACAGTAGGTTTAGCAATCGCAAAAGCGGCTTCAGCTGCTGGTGTTACGAAAGTAGTTTTCGATCGTAACGGTTATTTATATCACGGAAGAATTAAATCATTAGCTGAAGGCGCTCGCGAGGGTGGCTTACAATTTTAATAAGATATGTCGCAATTACAAGCAAAACCTGTAAAGGTTAACGAAGGTGAGTTGAAGGAGAAGGTAGTAGCCATCAACCGTGTTGCTAAAGTAGTAAAAGGTGGTCGTCGTTTTAGTTTCTCTGCCATCGTGGTAGTAGGAGATGGAAATGGCGTCGTTGGATACGGTTTAGGAAAAGCAAATGAAGTTACTGATGCGATCACAAAAGGGATCGAAGATGCGAAGAAGAATTTGTTCCAAATTCCTTTATTGAAAAAAACAGTTCCTCATGAGCAACTAGGTAAATTTTCAGGTGGTTTCGTTCTGATCAAGCCAGCTGCTCCGGGTACAGGATTGATTGCCGGTGGTGCGATGCGTGCCGTGTTAGAATCTGCTGGCATCCATGATGTCCTTGCAAAATCTAAAGGCTCATCAAATCCCCACAACGTGGTAAAGGCAACAATCGATGCGTTAGTGAAAATGCGTGCGCCACATACGGTAGCGTTCCAACGAGGCATTTCGTTAGCAAAAGTATTTAATGGATAATCAGAGCGCCTTGTGCCTCACTAATAGAACAACCGATGTCTAAAGTTAAAATTACTCAAGTAAAAAGTGCTATAAAACGCCCAGAAGTACAGAAACGTACGATTCAAGCGTTGGGATTAGGTAAAATCCGTCAGTCCGTAGAACATGAATTAAATCCAGCTATTGCCGGAATGATTCGTGCGGTAGGTCACCTAATCGTAGTAGAAAATATTTAATTAACACGCGAGTTGTCAGAAATGGCAGCGTTAAGCCCCAATTACAATGAAATTATCGTCATTAAAGCCCGCTGAAGGCTCAGTTAAAGTAAGAAAAAGAGTAGGTCGTGGTCAAGGTTCCGGTTTAGGTGGAACTTCTGCTCGTGGACACAAAGGAGCTCAGTCTCGTTCAGGTTATTCACGCAAGCGTGGTTTTGAAGGAGGTCAAATGCCTATACAGCGTCGTGTTCCTAAGTTCGGTTTCAAGAATATCAATCGTGTAGAATACAAAGCAATCAACTTAGATACGTTACAAATATTAGCTGATGCAATTGGTTCGAACGTAATCACATTTGAAACACTTTACAGCAACGGTTTAGTATCTAAGTCTGACTTAGTGAAAATCCTTAGTCGTGGAGCTGTTACTTCTGCATTAGAGGTTACAGTAAAAGGTTTCTCGGGTGCCGCTAAAGCTGCTATTGAAGCTGCTGGTGGTAAAGCAATTGTTGGTTAATCCTCTATTCTAATCGAATGAACAAGTTAATAACAACTTTCAAGCATATCTTCTCGATTGAGGAATTAAGAGGCCGTATTTTAAATACGTTACTTTTTATCGCCTTCTTTCGTTTAGGTTCTTATATCGTTCTACCTGGTGTAGACGCAACAAAGCTTTCGCAACCAGGTGACGGCGGTCTATTTGGCTTGTTGAACATGTTCTCCGGTGGAGCCTTAAGCAATGCATCTGTATTCGCTTTAGGTATCATGCCGTACATCTCAGCTTCCATTGCGATTCAGTTATTGACGATTGCCCTTCCGTATTTCCAAAAAATGCAAAAAGACGGTGAGTCTGGTCGTAAGAAATTAAACCAAATCACTCGTATTCTAACCATTTTCGTCACTGCAGCACAAGGTTTTACCTACCTGCAAGTAACTATTCCTGCTGAGGCTATCTTGGTAGATCCTTGGTTCTTCCGTCTTTACGGAGTTGCGATTTTAGTAGGGGGTACGATGTTTTGTATGTGGTTGGGTGAGAAAATCACCGACAAGGGTATCGGTAACGGTATTTCCATGTTGATTATGATCGGTATCGTTTCGCGGTTTCCAGCATCTATTTTACAAGAAGCGGGATCTCGTGGTATGTCTGGAGCCTTATTGTTTATTATTGAAATAATTGCCCTATTCTTTATTGTAATGGGTGCTATCATGGTGACACAAGCTGTTCGACGCATTCCAGTTCAATACGCAAAGCAGGTAGTTGGCAGTAAAATGGCCGTAGGTGGAGAGCGCCAATACATTCCTTTGAAGTTAAACGCTTCAGGCGTTATGCCAATCATCTTTGCTCAAGCATTAATGTTTATCCCAGGTTTAGTAGCTCAATCTTTTGCTGATAAATCTGAATTTGCTTCCTCTGTAGCGCAGTCGTTTGGCGACTTTACTACGTGGCAGTATAATGTGTTGTTCGCTTTCTTGATTATTGTATTTACATTTTTCTATACAGCGATCTCGATTAACCCAACACAAATTTCGGATGACATGAAACGTGGTGGCGGTTTCGTGCCTGGCGTTAAGCCTGGTGAGGAAACTTCGGGTTTCATCGCAAGTATCTTGGATCGCATTACGTTGCCAGGTGCTGTTATGTTATCGATTATTGCGATTCTTCCGGCGGTTGCCAACTTGTTTGGTGTGACGCGTGGATTTGCTTCGTTCTTTGGAGGAACATCTTTGTTAATCCTAGTGGGCGTAGTATTGGATACATTGCAACAAATAGAAAGTTATTTGTTGATGCGTAAGTATGAAGGTTTAATGCAGTCGGGACGTGTAAAAGGTCGTTCTGAAGTGATCACTCGTTAGGATGATTTACTTAAAGACGCCAGAAGAGATGGCCATCATTCAAGCGAATGGGGAAATTCTTGGAAAGTGTCATGCCGAAGTAGCGAAAGCCATAAAGCCGGGAGTTACAACGCTCGAATTAGACCAGATTGCTTACCAATTTATTAAGGATAACGGAGCACATCCTTCCTTTTTAAATTACCAAGTAGGAGATAAAAAGTACGCATATTCCTTGTGCATCTCTGTGAATGACGTAGTGGTTCACGGATTACCAGGGAATTTGACTTTGCAAGAAGGAGATATTATTTCCATAGATGCAGGCGTGTACAAAGATAAATTTCATGCCGATAGCGCTTATACCTATGGAATAGGTAATGTGGCTGCTGAGGTACAAAAATTAATGCAAGCGACAAAAGAGTCCTTGTACAAGGGTTTGAATCAAGCCCATGTGGGTAAGCGAACCGGTGATGTGGGAAGTGCGGTGCAGTCGTATACGGAAGCATTAGGCTACGGGGTTGTTCGGGAATTAGTAGGTCATGGTGTAGGTAAAAGCCTACATGAGAGTCCCGAAGTTCCTAATTATGGACGCCGTGGTGATGGAGCTAAATTGAAGGAAGGCATGGTTATTGCGATCGAGCCGATGATCAATTTGGGGAAACGGCAGATTTCAGTGGATACGGATGGCTGGACGATTCGAACAATTGATCGCAAAGCGAGTGCCCATTTTGAGCATACGGTAGGCGTTACAAAGGAAGGACCGAAAGCGCTAACAACGTTTGCTTACATTGAAGAAGTATTAAAAACATCAACTGTATTGTTGAACATTTAAATAAAGGATTATGGCCAAACAATCTTCGATAGAAGTAGACGGAATTATTTTGGAAGCTCTTTCGAACGCTATGTTTCGGGTAGAATTAGAGAATACGCATCAAGTGATTGCCCACATTTCAGGCAAGATGCGGATGAACTACATTAAGATTCTGCCAGGAGATAAAGTGAAGTTGGAAATGTCACCCTATGATTTAAGTAAAGCTAGAATTGTTTATCGTTATAAGTAAAAAGAGGGTTTAACCCATAAATGTAAATAAAATGAAAGTTAAAGCATCTATTAAAAAGCGTAGTGCGGACTGCAAGGTGATTCGTCGTCACGGTAAGCTTTACGTTATTAACAAGAAGAATCCTAAGTTCAAACAAAGACAAGGATAATTCAAACTAAATTGATTAATCACAACAATTAATTACCTATATGGCTCGTATTGCAGGGGTTGATATTCCCGACAAAAAAAGAGGAGAGATTGCATTGACTTATATTTTTGGTATAGGTCGCAGTACTGCTCAGAAAATTTTAGCGAAGGCAGCGGTTTCCGTTGACAAGAAAGCTGGTGAGTGGAACGATACGGAAGCGAATGCGATCCGTGCGATCATCGCGGCTGAATTCAAAACAGAAGGTCAGCTTAAGTCTGAAGTTCAGTTGAACATCAAGCGTTTGATGGACATCGGTTGTTACCGTGGATTGCGTCACCGTAAGGGTCTTCCAGTACGTGGCCAGCGCACCAAAAACAACTCACGTACTCGTAAGGGTCGTCGTAAAACAGTTGCTAATAAGAAAAAAGTAACTAAGTAATAAGTAGAGGAAATTCCTCATACCCAATTTTATTTATCAAATAGTATGGCACAAGCAAAAAGAAAAGATAAAGCGAAGAAACGGGTTGTTGTAGTTGAGCAAGTTGGTCAAGTACACATCAAAGCTTCCTTTAACAACATCATTATCTCCATTACAAACTCAGCAGGTCAGGTGATCTCTTGGGCATCAGCAGGAAAGATGGGTTTCCGTGGGTCTAAGAAAAACACGCCCTATGCAGCACAGATGGCAGCATCTAACTGCGCAGCGGTAGCTGTTGAAGCAGGAATGAAGAAAGCAGAAGTTTTTGTAAAAGGGCCGGGTGCTGGACGTGAGTCTGCTATCCGTACTATCCAAAACTCGGGCATCGAAGTATCACTTATCCGTGATATTACGCCAATGCCTCACAATGGATGTCGTCCTCCAAAACGTCGTCGCGTTTAATATTTTTTATGCAGGGGTAATTAGTAATTATTTTCCCCCGCTTTTATTCACAATTTAATTACTTCACTGCACATAAGAGGTGCAATGACTTTTAAAACAAAATGGCTAGATACACAGGTCCAAAATCCAAGATTGCGCGTCGTTTCGGCGAACCAATTTTAGGTCCGAGCAAAGCATTAGCTCGTAAAAATTATGCTCCAGGAATGCATGGTAAAGGGAAACGTTCAAAAGTTTCTGAATATGCCATCCAATTGAAGGAAAAGCAAAAGGTAAAATACACGTATGGTATTTTAGAGCGTCAGTTCGAAAACCTATTCCACAAAGCCGCTGTTAAAGAGGGCATCACAGGTGAGAACCTTTTGAAATTGTGTGAAGCACGTTTAGATAACACGGTTTATCGTTTGGGTATTGCACCTACACGTCGTGCGGCTCGTCAATTAGTTATTCACAAACACATTATTGTCGACGGTGAAGTAGTAAATGTGCCATCTTACTCTTTACGTGCAGGTCAATTGATCGGAGTTCGTGAAAAATCGAAGTCGTTAGAAGTTGTGACAATCTCATTAGCTGGTCGTTCTCCAAAACGTTACAACTGGTTAGAGTGGTCTGAAAGTGATATGGTTGGTAAATTTTTGGCTTATCCAGAGAGAGATCAAATCACAGAAAACTTCAACGAGCAAGCAATCGTCGAGTTGTACTCTAAATAATCCGTAGGATTTTTTAGATAAAAATAATAGTACCAAAAACGTTTTTTCAGTATCATTTTAAGCTACGAAATATGTCAATATTAGCATTCCAAATGCCCGAAAAAGTTGTGATGGAGAAAGCCGATGACTTTCACGGGTTGTTTGAGTTCAAGCCTCTCGAGAAAGGTTACGGTGTTACCATTGGTAACGCACTTCGTAGAATCCTACTTTCTTCATTAGAAGGGTACGCGATCACAAGTGTTAAGATCGCAGGTGTTTTACACGAGTTTTCTGCCATCGAAGGTGTACATGAAGATGTTTCCGAAATCATCTTAAACTTGAAAAAAGTTCGCTTCAAGAAAGCGCAAGAGATTTTAGAGAATAAAGTGACATTGCGAGTAAAAGGCCAAACAGCCATTACTGCCGGTGATATCGCGAAATTCACGCCTTATTTTACTATTCTAAATCCAGATTTAGTTATCTGTCATTTAGATGCTTCGAAAGAAGTGGAAATTGAATTAATCATTGAAAAAGGTCGCGGTTACGTGCCAGCTGATGAGCCTCGTGCAAACGAACTTGCTTTTGGTCACATCGCAATCGACTCAATCTACACCCCGATTAAGAACGTTAAGTTCAGCATCGAAAATACACGTGTAGAGCAAAAAACAGATTACGAGAAATTAGTTCTTGATATCGAAACGGATGGTTCTATTCACCCGGAAGATGCATTGAAAGGTGCTGCGTATATCTTGATCCAACACTTTATGTTGTTCTCTGATCAAACAATGACGTTTGAAACTCCGAAAGCAGAAGAAGATAATGTCGTAGATGAGGAAATGCTTCACATGCGCAAGCTATTGAAGACTTCATTAGCTGATTTAGATCTTTCTGTTCGTGC